>NZ_JBHWCC010000021.1:0-137698 GCF_042735715.1 Streptomyces sp. NPDC059582 | reverse complement strand
GGCCCGGCGCGTGACGGCGCCGGGCCCGTGCCCTGTGCGGGGGCCGCACGGTGTACGAGGCGGTGTGCTGTGCGTCAGAGCGTGGCCGCGGCCGCGGCGATCGCGGAGGCGAAGGTCGAGACCTCGGAGTAGACGCCGGGGGCGTTGGCCCGGGCGCAGCCGATGCCCCAGCTCACGATGCCGACCTGGATCCACGCGCCCGCGTTGTCGCGGCGGAACATCGGGCCGCCGGAGTCGCCCTGGCAGGTGTCGACACCGCCCGCCGCGTATCCGGCGCAGATCTCGTCGCCGGCGACCAGCCCGCTGTAGCCGCTGTAGGAGCGGCAGGTGGCGTCGCTGACGAACGGCACCGTCGCCTTGAGCAGGTAGCGCTGCTGGGCGCCGCCCTCGGAGGCCGAGCCCCAGCCCGCGATGGTGAAGGTGCCGGTGTTGTACGTGGTGGTCGTCGCGATGGGCATCGTCGGCAGGTTGACGGGCGAGGCGAGCTTGATCAGCGCCCAGTCCTTGCCGTTGCCGTTGTAGCCGGGGGCCCGGTAGACGTAGGTGGACTTGACCTGCACACGGCCGGAGGTCGACTGGAGGTCCACGACACCGGCGGTGGCCGTGATGCCGGTGTTGGCGCCGGTGCGGCTCACACAGTGCGCGGCGGTGAGCACGATCTGCTGGGTGTAGAGCGCGCCGCCACAGCCCATGGAGAGCCGGACCATGAACGGGAACTCGCCCTGCGCGGCCCGGGTTCCGCCGACCACCGGTGCCGGGGCGGCCTGTGCCGGGGAGGCGGGCTGAAGGCTGACGACCGCGAGGACGGCCGCGCCGGCGACCGCGCATCTTCTGAGCGCCTTGAAGAGCTTCTTCACGTGATGCCTTCCGTGGGGGGTGGAATGACATGCGCATGCCAAGAAGGTGGTCCGTGAGGGCCGTAAAGGAAAGCCCATGTGCTGGCATGAGCTCGTCAAATTCTGTTGCTGGATTATGAGAACGCTGTGACCGCCCACACAAGGGGTGTAATCCGGCCACACGCGGCCCGGGCGTGCGTGTGCGCCCGCGTCTGGCTGGTGGAGGGGCTCGGCGGCCGGTACGCCCCCGGCGCCCCGCCCCCGAACCGGAGGCACCGCGCCGCGCGTTCCGCCCGCGCCCGCGACCGAGCACCCGTAGGGCGCCACAGGGGGCGGCTGTTGTGGGCGCGGCCTTCGCCCTGGGGCGGCCGTTCTTCGGCCGTCACCGGCCCTGGCCGGTCCTCACCGCGTACGTCGTCGCGACCGGGAACCGCGGGCGGACCGACATCGGGGCGCGAGGCGTCGCGTGCTTCGCCCGGGCCTGCGCGGGCGGGCTTGGCTACCTGCTACGTGACCGCGGCCTGCCGGCCGCTCCCGGTCCCGCGTCCGCCGGCACCGCGCCGTCCCGCTCCCGGCGTTGCCACGGCGTCCACGGCGCCGTCAGGCGCGACGGGTGCGCCGTGACGTCTCACGTCGTACGCCATGACCTCCCGGGCAGGAGAACGCCGACGCCCCGAGCACTCGCCCTCCGCCCCGACGGGGGCGGGAGGTGAGGGTGTGCTCGGGGCCTTGTTCCGGCGTCCGCCGACAGGTGTCAGGCGTCAGGCGCTCTTGATCGCCGAGATGTCGAAGTTCAGCTTGATCTTGTCGGAGACCAGCACGCCGCCCGTCTCCAGCGCCGCGTTCCAGGTCAGGCCCCACTCGGAGCGCAGGATCTGGGCCGTGCCCTCGAAGCCGACGCGCTCGTTGCCGAAGGGGTCGGTGGCGGAGCCGTTGAACTCGAGGTCGATGGTGAACGGCTTGGTGACACCGAGGATGGACAGGTCGCCGGTGATGCGGTAGTCGTCGCCGCCCAGGGCTTCCGCCTTGGTGGAGCGGAAGGTCATCGTCGGGAACTCCTCGGCCTTGAAGAAGTCCGCGCTCTTCAGGTGGCCGTCACGGTCGGCGGAGCCGGTGTCGACGCTGTCCATCTTGATGTCGATGGTGGCGGTGGACTTGGCCGGGTCGCTGCCGTCCAGGTGCAGGGAGCCGCTGACGTCGTTGAACTTGCCCTTGACGTTCGTGACCATCGCGTGGCGTGCCACGAACCCGAACGTGGAGTGCGACGGGTCGATCGCGTACTCACCGGTCAGCGCGGCGAGTTCAGGGGTGACGGCCGCAGCGGCCTGAGGGGTCGTGTCGTTGGTGTTCTTGCGGCCGAAGATGCCCATGAGGTGCTCCTTGGGGACGGGGTCGCGGATTCGTTCGAAGCCGCGGAACGGGAGGGTCGGACAATTCTGTTGAATGTTCAACCAGGTAACGGGATCGACGGTAACCCTATTCCGTCCGGTTTTCAACATCATCCGCAACGTGTTTCTCACACGACGGTGAGTAATCGTCCGCCGCCCTCTGGCGGACGCGCGTAGACCTCGGGCACCATCTCCCTGCGCCACCTGCACAGCCGCCCCACAGCAAGCACGGCCATCCGCAGGAAGGGTTTCCCCATGGTCCCCACGACGATCGCGAAACTGGCCCCCACGAAGAACGCGAGACCGCACCGGCTCCGCTCCGCGCTCACCGCCCTGGCCCTCCTCGTCGCCCCCGGCGTCGCCGTCCTCGGCACCGCCGGCGACGCCTTCGCCGCCACCAAGATCAGTCACGCCACGGCCACCTCGATGTTCCGTTCGGCCGGCATCACCTGGTCCTCCTCCGGCAACTGCTCGAACCGCAACAACTCCACCTGCACGTCCTTCGACCAGCTCAACCTCGCCACCGCCCAGGGCGCCCAGACCCTCAAGAGCGCCAGCGGCTGCGCTCTCAACATCACCGGCGGCACGGAGACCGGCCATGCCTCCGGCACCTACTCCCACTGGAACGGCTACAAGCTCGACTACGGCAAGAACACCTGCGTGACGAACTACATCAAGAACTCCTTCACGTACATCGGACTGCGCGGCGACGGCGCCCCGCAGTACCAGTCGGGCGCCGGCAACATCTACGCCGACGAGGGCAACCACTGGGACGTCCTGTACTACAACTGCGGCGGCTGCTGAGCGCGTCGGGTACGGCCCCTCACGCGTCTCTTCCTCGGCGCGACGGTCCTCGCGGCGGGTCTGCCGCGGGGACCGGCTCCGCCCGCGCCGCGGACGCCCCCTGCGGCCCCCTGTGCCGCCGCCGGCTCGACCTCGCGGCCCCATGGCCGGTGACCGCATGGCGCACTACGAGTGCGGCAACGGGGAGAACCCGCGCGGCCGGCACACCGGGGGCGGGGATGCTCCTGTGGTGGCCGTCGGCCGCCTCGGCGGGCGCGAGCGTCCGGGTCGGCCGCACCGGCCGGACGGCTATGCTCCGCGTGAGCGAGCGGCCGCGCACCGGCGAGCCGCTGGAGATCGTCCGGGACCGTCCCGTGCGGGGTGTTCCGGGCCGACGAGTCGGTCGAGAAGCTGTCGGCAGACCGCCGTCTGCGCCTCCGTGTCACTCCAGGGATGGCATGCGCGACTCACTAATGTGAGCCGGCTCTCAGCCTCTGTGTTTGTGTGACCTCTACAAGGCGCACGCCCTCTGAGCAGTCGGAACGCCTGCACAGGGTTGTGGTTCTGTTCAGTGCTACCAGGAAAACGGTCTGGAGACTGTACGGAGTCGACGGCTCGCTTTCCTTGGCGGGCTTCGTAAGGTCGCTACATGACCGTTTTGGAAGAGACGACCGGTGAGCCGGCGGACGCGCGGGGTCGGGTGGCCGAGCTGCACGAGATCCGTGTGCAGGCGCTGGCGGGTCCCAGCGAGAGGGCGACCGAGGCGCAGCATGCCAAGGGCAAGCTGACCGCCCGGGAGCGGATCGAGCTGCTCCTGGACCCGGGGTCCTTCCGGGAGGTCGAGCAGTTGCGCCGGCACCGCGCGACGGGCTTCGGCCTGGAGTCCAAGAAGCCGTACACGGACGGTGTGATCACCGGCTGGGGCACGGTGGACGGCCGCACGGTCTTCGTCTACGCGCACGACTTCCGGATCTTCGGCGGCGCGCTGGGCGAGGCCCACGCGACGAAGATCCACAAGATCATGGACATGGCCATCGCGGCCGGTGCGCCGCTGGTGTCGCTGAACGACGGCGCCGGCGCCCGGATCCAGGAGGGCGTCAGCGCCCTCGCCGGCTACGGCGGCATCTTCCAGCGCAACACCAAGGCGTCCGGTGTCATCCCGCAGATCAGCGTGATGCTCGGCCCGTGCGCGGGCGGCGCGGCCTACAGCCCCGCCCTCACCGACTTCGTGTTCATGGTCCGCGAGACCTCGCAGATGTTCATCACCGGCCCGGACGTCGTCAAGGCGGTCACCGGTGAGGAGATCACCCAGAACGGGCTCGGCGGTGCGGACGTGCACGCCGAGACGAGCGGTGTCTGCCACTTCGCGTACGACGACGAGGAGACCTGCATCGCCGAGGTGCGCTACCTCCTGTCGATGCTCCCGCAGAACAACCGCGAGAACCCGCCGCGCGTGGACTCCACGGACGACGCGGACCGCCGCGGCGACGTCCTGCTGGACCTGGTCCCGGCGGACGGCAACCGACCGTACGACATGGCCAAGGTCATCGAGGAGATCGTCGACGACGGCGACTTCCTGGAGGTCCACGAGCGCTGGGCGCGCAACATCATCTGCGCGCTGGCCCGGCTCGACGGCCAGGTGGTGGGCATCGTCGCCAACCAGCCGCAGACCCTCGCGGGCGTCCTGGACATCGAGGCGAGCGAAAAAGCTGCGCGCTTTGTCCAGATGTGTGACGCTTTCAATATCCCGATCATCACGTTCCTGGATGTGCCGGGGTTCCTCCCCGGCGTGGACCAGGAGCACGGCGGAATCATCCGCCACGGAGCGAAGCTGCTGTACGCGTACTGCAACGCGACCGTGCCGAGGATTTCGCTGATCCTGCGCAAGGCGTACGGCGGGGCGTACATCGTCATGGACAGCCAGTCCATCGGTGCCGACCTCACCTACGCGTGGCCCACGAACGAGATCGCCGTGATGGGCGCCGAAGGCGCCGCCAACGTCATCTTCCGGCGCCAGATCGCCGAAGCCGAGGACCCCGAGGGCATGCGCAAGCGCATGGTCAAGGAGTACAAGTCCGAGCTCATGCACCCCTACTACGCCGCCGAACGCGGCCTGGTGGACGACGTCATCGACCCGGCTGAGACCCGCGAGGTCCTCATCAGGTCCCTCGCGATGCTGCACAGCAAGCACGCCGACCTGCCTTCCCGCAAGCACGGCAATCCCCCGCAGTAACCCCGCGGATCCTCCGCGGTCCCCCTGCGGAAACCTCTCTCACGGAGACTGACACCCATGAACTCCACTGACATTCGCGTCGAGAAGGGCCACGCAGAGCCCGAGGAGGTCGCCGCCATCACGGCGATCCTGCTCGCGCGTGCCGCGGCCCGTGCGTCCACGGAAGCCCCGGCGCACCCCGGCCGCGCGAAGGCCGGCTGGCGCCGCCTGGAGCGCGAGCCCGGCTTCCGCGCCCCGCACAGCTGGCACGGCTAGTCCGCGACACCCCGGCACGACAGAAGGGCCCCTCTCCGCGCGAGAGGGGCCCTTCTGCCGTGTGCGGGCATGAGGGGCGGTGCAGCGGACCGGCGCGCGGACCGGCGCGGACACATGGGTGGACGGCCCCACGGGCGGGCGGACAGACAGGTGGGCGGCCCGTCCCGAGCCGGGAGGGGCCGCCCACCTGTCAGTACGTACGCCGGATCAGCGCAGGCGCGCCATGAGCGCGTGCTCCACCAGGGTGATCAGCGCCGACTTGGCGTCCGCGCGGTGGCGGGCGTCCGTCGTGATGATCGGGGCGTCGGGGCCGATCTGGAGCGCCTCGCGCACCTCGTCCGGCTGGTAGGGCTGGTTGCCGTCGAAGCCGTTGAGGGCGATGACGAACGGCAGGCCGCTGTTCTCGAAGTAATCGACCGCCGGGAAGCAGTCCGCGAGACGACGGGTGTCCACCAGCACGATCGCGCCGATCGCACCGCGCACGAGGTCGTCCCACATGAACCAGAAGCGGTCCTGGCCGGGTGTACCGAACAGGTACAGGATCAGGTCCTGGTCCAGGGTGATACGTCCGAAGTCCATGGCGACCGTCGTGGTCGTCTTGTCCCCGGTGTGGGTGAGGTCGTCGATGCCTGCCGAAGCAGACGTCATGACGGCCTCCGTGCGCAGCGGGTTGATCTCCGAGACGGCGCCGACGAACGTGGTCTTACCCACGCCGAAGCCGCCCGCCACCACGATCTTCGCGGAGGTGGTGGAGCGGGAAGGACCGCCGCTAGAGCTTGCGAAGTCCACTGAGCACCCTTTCGAGCAGTGTCACGTCTGGCTGGCCGCCGGCGTTCTCGTCGCCGCCGGGCTGATGAATGGCGACCAGTCCCGCCTCCGCCAAGTCGGCGACGAGGATCCTGGCCACGCCGAGGGGGATCGTGAGGAGGGCCGAGACCTCGGCCACCGACTTGATCTCTCGGCACAGATTGCAGATCCGCTGATGCTCGGGCAGCTGGCCCTGCATCTGGTGCGGAGCTGCGGTGGTGTGCACCAGTGCCTCGATGGCGAGCTGGTACCGCGGCCTGGTGCGGCCGCCCGTCATGGCGTACGGACGCACCAGTGGGTTGTTCGACGCCCCGGCGGGCGCGGGCTCGGGGGTACGCCGCTGCGGCTGCACCGGCTGGATGCGCGGCGCGTGCGGCTGGTCGTACGGCGACGATCCGGGGCCCTGTGGACCCTGGGGCGCGTACGGCTGCTGACGCCGCTGGCTCGGCGAGGAGGGGAAGTTGTACGGGTTCGGGGAACCGTCGCCCTGGCCCTGGGCAGGACCGTACGACCAGTTGCCCGACGAACCGCCTGGGGGTGTTGCCACTTTCTCTCCTCCTCCGACTGTGCACTGGCACCCATCACTGTGGAGCCGCGTCCCGAAACCTTACGGCCCCGGGACGCCAATACGCACCGTCCGTCTGTTAGTTGAGAAGGCTCCCTTGGAGCTCCGCACGAAGATCGGGTGTCAGAACCGTACCCGCACGGTCCACCAGGAGGGCCATCTCGTACCCAATGAGGCCGATGTCCGCCTCTGGGTGGGCGAGTACGGCGAGCGACGAACCATCGGAGACGGACATGATGAACAGGAATCCCCGCTCCATCTCCACAACCGTCTGGTTCACGCTGCCGCCCTCGAAGATGCGCGAGGCACCGGCAGTCAACGAGGTCAGACCCGACGCGACGGCCGCGAGCTGATCGGCGCGGTCACGCGGGAACCCTTCGGACATCGCCAGAAGGAGTCCGTCGGCGGAGACCACCACGGTGTGGGACACCCCCGGGGTGTTGTCCACGAAGTTGGTGATCAACCAGTTCAGGTTCTGTGCCGCCTGGCTCATCGGGCTCACACTAACGCTCCTGGTTGTAGGTGCTGTCAGGACCGAAGCCCTGGCCGTTCGTTTCACTGCCTGCGTTGCGTCCGCGCTGGACGCCTCGACGCAGGTTGCTCAGCCGGCCCCGGACGTCCTCCGGGGCGCGGGAGACCTGTGGGCCGCCCTGAGGGGTGGTCTCGGCGGCTCCCTCGACCAGGTTGGCCTTGGGTACCCGCCGCGGCAGACCGGAGGAGGTGACCCCGCCCGCCTTGGGCTTGCGAAGCTGCGAGGCCTGCTGCCAGCGGTCGTCGTTCGCCGAACGCCAGTCGGTGCCGTTGCCCTCCGCAGCGGAGGCCTGCGGCTCCTGCTGCGCGCGTCCCACGCCGTTCGACCCGTTCGCACCACTCGGGCCGGAGCCCCGGCGGGGGAGCCCCGCGTCGGTCATCGAGCCGGCGGCGGAGGAGGTCGGTCCCGGACGGTCGAAGCCTACGCGGTCCCGCTCGTTCACGTCAGCGGCCTGCGAGGATTCCGCTTCCGGAGCGTACTGGTCCGGGTAGCCGTTCTGGTAACCGGTCTGCTGCGGCCAGTCGTCCTGGTAGGACGGCTCTTCGAAGCCCGAGAACGTCTCGGGGGCAGCGGGGTGCGCCGCCGCCGGCTTCTCCTGGGCCGACTCCGCATAGGAGGGGCCGGAGTAGCCGCCGTTCGTCGCGAAACCGTTGTTCTGCGGCGCGCCGCCGTTCGACCCGAAGTACTGGTCGTCGTACGACTGCTGTCGGCGGCCCTCGTACGCGGTCTGCTGGTCGTAACCGGCGGACTGCTCCTGGTAGCCGGTCGCGTCGCCGTCGTAGGAGCCCTGACCGCTCTCGTACGCCGCGTGCCGGGCGTCGAACTCGTCGCCGTACGAGGAGGGCGCGTCGGCGCCCTGTCGGCCGTCCTCGGGCTGCGAGTGGGTCTCCAGGGCGGCCCGGCGCTCCTCGCGCATCAGCGAGCGGCCGACGGGGTCCAGGTCGCGGATGTCGTCCGGGACCTCGTAACGGCTGTCGTCGAAGCCGAGCTCGGCCGCCGTGCGCAGCGGCTGCTGGTTGAAGTTCTCGCCCTGGTACTGGAGTTGCGGCTGCTGCTGCTCAGGGATGATCTGCGAGACCGTGAACTCGTCGCGCTCCAGCTGCTGTTCGCCGCCGCCACCGTGGGTGATCGCGTCGGGCAGCATGACCAGCGAGGTGGTACCGGCCTGCTCGCCCGAGGGGCGCAGCTGGACGCGGATGCCGTGCCGGTCGGACAGCCGGCCGACCACGAACAGGCCCATGCGCTGGGAGATCGCGGCGTCCACGGTCGGCGGGTTGGCCAGCTTGTGGTTGATGTCCGCGAAGTCCTCGGCGGTCAGGCCGATGCCCTTGTCGTGGATCTCGATCATGACGCGGCCGTCGGGGAGACGGGTCGCGGTGACACGGACCTTGGTCTGCGGGGAGGAGAACGTGGTGGCGTTCTCCAGGAGCTCGGCGAGCAGGTGCACGAGGTCGGTCACGGCGCGGCCGTGGATCTCGGCCTCCGGGACACCGGAGAGCTCGATGCGCTCGTACTGCTCCACCTCGGAGGAGGCGGCGCGCAGCACGTCGACCAGCGGGACCGGCTGGTCCCAGCGGCGGCCGGGCTCCTCGCCGGCGAGGACCAGGAGGTTCTCGCCGTTGCGGCGCATACGGGTCGCGAGGTGGTCCAGGCGGAAGAGGCTCTCCAGCTGGTCCGGGTCGGCCTCGTTGTTCTCCAGTTCGGTGATCAGGGACAGCTGGCCCTCGATCAGCGACTGGTTGCGGCGCGACAGGTTGGTGAAGATCGCGTTGATGTTGCCCCGCAGGAGGGCCTGCTCGGCGGCCAGTCGGACGGCCTCGCGGTGGACCTGGTCGAAGGCGCGGGCGACCTCGCCGATCTCGTCGGTGGTGGTGATCGGGATCGGGGCGACGCGGGTGTCGACCCGGCCGGGGTCGGTGCGCGAGAGCTGGTCGACCAGCATCGGCAGGCGCTGCTCGGCGATACCGAAGGCGGCGTTGCGCAGCTGGCGCATGGAGCGGCTCATCTGGCGGGCCACCATGCCGGCCAGGATGAACGCGGCGAGCAGGGCGACCACGACGGCGGCACCGGTGATGAACGCGGAGGTCTTGGCGTCGTCGGCGATGCCCGACGCCTCGCTCACGGCCTTGTCGGCCATGTCCGTCTCGATCTTGCGGTACGCGTCGTACTTGAGGGTGTTGACCGCCCACCAGTTCTGCGCGGTGATGCCCTTCTGGGCCAGCAGCGCGCGCTCGGCGGGGTCCGTGGTCTGGAGCGTCGACAGGGCCGCGATCATGTCGGTCGGGTCGGCCGGCGGCGGGACGTAGTCCGGGTTCGCGCCCGCGGCCTGCTGGGCCAGCGCCGCGCCCTGCGCCTTGATCTTCTTCTCGGCCGCGCTGAGCTTGGCGGCGTCGGCCTCGGTGCCACCACCGAGGTACTCCTCGACCGCGATGCCCTCGAGGTAGGCGTACGAGGAGAGGGCGACGCGCTGCTTGCCGAAGCTCTCGGCCTTGGGGCCGGGCTTGATCAGCAGGTGCATGCCGATCGAGCGCTCCAGCGACAGGGCGGCCTTGGTCAGCGAGATCGCGTAGACGGTACGGCCGTAGCTGGTGATGTTTCCGGTGCCCAGACCGAGTTCGTTGGCGAACTCCATCAGCGGGTGGGCGACCTTGGTGTAGCCCTCCTCCGTCTGCACGGCGGGGAGCTTGGCGGTGAACCCGGCGGCCCGGATCGACTGGAGCTTGGGCTCCTCCTGCCGGAACAGCTTCAGACGGCGCTGGAGACCGGCTTTGTCCGGCATGCTCAGCGCGGCCTCGTCGAACGCGTCGGCGGCCTGGTCCGTCGTCTTGCGGACGGCGGTGACGGTCTTGTCGTCCTGGCCCTTGCCTTCGAGCAGGGGCCCGACCGAGGCGTCACGCTCGTTGTAGAGGGCGTCCGCGTAGGCCAGGGAGGCCCGCACCAGACGCGCGGTGTTCTCCGCGTCCTGGGCTTCCTGCCAGGTGTTGATCGAACTCCGCACCTGGAAGCCGCCCATGACGAGGCCGACCACCACGGGTATGAGCAGAATGGCGTTCAGCCGGGTCGGCACCCGCCAGTTGCGCGGAGAGAGACGGCCGCCGCTCGCTGGGGGCGTCGCCGTCGGCTCCGGGCCTTGTACAGGGGCGGTCGCCGCTCCGCGCGGCGGCGGGGTGAAGTTGCCCCGCGCCGCCGGCTCGGGACTGTTCGTGCTTCGCCTCACTCGACCAACAACCTCTCGGCGGTCGGCACCTTCGTCGTGCCGCAGTGTCTCAGAGCCCAGTACGTCATCGACTAGTGAGTACGTCTTTGACTATTGGGCAGTTCAGGCATTCCAGCACGTGGAGCAGTGCTCTTCCAAACAGTCGGAAGAGCCGGTTCCGAGTGATGTAAGCCCCAGATAAAACGGTCATAAAGCAGCGAGCCCCGTCAAAAGACGGGGCCTTCGTGCGCGCAGCGAGACGGGTCGAACGCGACGCGTTGCGATACCACCCGATACCTCTGCCGAAACGTTATGAACGCCGGAGCCGACCGTGTCAAAGGACACAGTCGGCTCCGGCGGCGCCTACGACAACTTCCGTACGGCACCACCGACTTGAGAACTACCTCAGCCGGGCCATGAGCGCGTGCTCCACCAGCGTGATCAGCGCCGACTTGGCGTCCGAGCGGTGGCGGGCGTCCGTGGTGATGATCGGGGTGTCCGGGCCGATCTGGAGGGCCTCACGGACCTCCTCCGGCTGGTACGGCTGCTGGCCGTCGAAGCCGTTGAGGGCGACGACGAACGGCAGACCGCTGTTCTCGAAGTAGTCGACCGCGGGGAAGCAGTCGGCCAGACGGCGGGTGTCCACCAGGACCACCGCGCCGATCGCACCACGCACCAGGTCGTCCCACATGAACCAGAAGCGGTCCTGGCCCGGCGTACCGAACAGGTACAGGATCAGGTCCTGGTCGAGCGTGATACGGCCGAAGTCCATGGCCACCGTGGTGGTGGTCTTGTCCCCGGTGTGGGTGAGGTCGTCGATGCCCGCCGACGCGGACGTCATCACGGCCTCGGTACGCAGGGGGTTGATCTCGGAGACGGCGCCCACGAACGTGGTCTTGCCGACGCCGAAGCCGCCGGCCACCACGATCTTCGCGGAGGTGGTCGCCCGTCCTCCGTCAGAGCTTGCGAAGTCCACTGAGCACCCTTTCGAGCAGTGTCACGTCCGGTGCGCCGGTGGACTCGTCGCCGCCCGGCTGGTGAATGGCGACCAGTCCGGCCTCCGCGAGGTCCGCGACGAGGATCCGGGCCACGCCCAGGGGCATGGCGAGCAGCGCCGAGACCTCGGCGACCGACTTCACCTCACGGCACAGGTGGCAGATGCGCTGGTGCTCCGGGAGCAACCCCATGAGCGCTGCCGGGTCGGCCGTGGTGCTGATCAGCGCCTCGATGGCGAGCTGGTAACGCGGCCGGGTCCGGCCGCCGGTCATCGCGTAGGGGCGAACCAGCGGCTGGTCGCCTTCGTCCCCGTACGGCTCCGCGTACGGATCATGAGAGGCGTTGGGCGGGGTCATGAATCCTCCGGGCGGGACAGCAGATCGGTCAGTCGTGCCGTCTGACGGGGGCCGGTGGGGGGATTGTGGCGGCCGGACGGTGATTTGGTGAGACGGGTGGATCCGGGGCCGGTCAGTGGAGCAGACTTCCCTGGAGTTCGGCGCGCAGGTCGGGCGTGAGGACCGCTCCCGCGCGGTCTACCAGGAGTGCCATCTCGTAGCCGACGAGGCCGATGTCGCACTCGGGGTGCGCGAGCACGGCCAAAGACGAGCCGTCGGAGACGGACATGAGGAAAAGGAACCCGCGTTCCATCTCCACGACGGTCTGCGCCACACTGCCGCCCTCGAAGATCCGGGAGGCCCCGGCCGTCAGCGAGGTGAGCCCGGACGCGACGGCCGCGAGCTGGTCGGCGCGGTCCCGCGGGAAACCTTCGGACATCGCCAGCAGAAGGCCGTCGGCGGAGACCACCACTGTGTGGGACACCCCAGGGGTGTTGTCCACGAAGTTGGTGATCAACCAGTTCAGGTTCTGTGCCGCCTGGCTCATCGGACTCAACTAACGCTCCTGCTGGTGAGTGGGGCTCGGGAAGCTGCCGGTCTGGCCGTTACCGGCCTGGCGACCCTGCGCGATACCCCGACGGAGATTGGTCAGTCGGCCGCGAACGTCGTCAGGCGCACGCGAGACCTGCGGACCGGTTTGGTGCTGTTGCTGCTGAGCTGTGCCCGGTACGAGGTTCGCCCGGGGCACCCGGCGCGGCAGACCTGAGGTGGTGACGCCGCCTGCCGCGGGCTGACGCACCCGTTCGGCCTGGCGGACGAGTTCGTCGTTCGGCGAGGTACGCCAGGAGGCGGGCGCCGGACGCTGGGCGGCCGCGGGGGCCGGCGCCTGCTGCTGCGCAGCCGGAGCCTGCTGCTGCGGAGGAACCGGAGCCGAGCCGTTGGGCTGCGGCTGACCCTGCTGCTGCGCCTGCTGACCGTGGAACCAGTTGGTCTCCAGCGTGTCGAACAGCGGGGTACGACCGTCACCCGGGCCCGTGGCCGGCGGCAGCGCCTCCGGCTCGAGGTGACCGGGCCGCTGGGCCGGGGCGGGTCGGCGCGGAGCGCCGTGACCGGGGCCGCCGACCTGCGGCCGCTCGAACTGACCGGTGTGCTGCGCGGCCGCGGGGGCCGGCCGGCCCGGCAGGGCGTGCTGCCCCGTGGAGCTGTTGTCGTAGGCCTGCGGAGCCGCGAACTGACCCGTGGAGCTGTTGTCGTAGGCCTGCGGAGTGGCGAACTGCCCGGTGTTGGCCGGGTTGTTCTGTCCGGCCGGTGAGCCGTAGACGTCCGGGCGGACGAACGAGCCCGTGTTGTGCTGGCCGTTGGGGTTCTGCTGGCCGTTCGGGTTGTACTGGCCGTTCGGGCTGTACTGACCGTTCGGGTTCTGCTGGCCGTTCGGGTTGTACTGGCCGTTCGGGTTCTGCTGGCCGCTCGTGCCGGGGCGGGCGAACTGGCCGGTGTTGTGGCCGTTGTTCGCGCCGGGACGCGGGGCGTTGAAGTCCGGCCGGGCGAACTCGGAGGTGCTGCCCGGTCCCTGGCGGTCGTCGATGCGTGGCATCGGCGCCGTCTGGGAGACGTCCGGCTCCTCGTGTCCGCGCGGGGCGTCCAGCGGAGTGCGGGGCACCGGCGGCTGTGCGTTCTCGTCGCTCCAGCTCGGCGTGCGCTGCTGCGAGTCGGTGCTCGGCAGCTCGGCACGGGCTCCGCCACGTCCGGGCAGCTGCGGCCGACGCGCACGGCGGCCCTGCGGCTCGGCGTCACCGTTCGCGCGCTGCGGCGGTACGGGACCACGGTTGCCGTTGCCGCCGAAGGCGTCCTGGCGCTGACCGTCCCCGAAGCCCTGCGGCGTACCCGCACCCGTGCCCTGCATGCCCTGCTGGGCACCGGGCGCCTGACCGAAGAGACCGGCACCCGTACCGGCCGGAGCCGAGCGGCCCTGCTGCGGCACGCCCGGACCCTGCGGTCCGCGCGCTCCGCCCGGCCCACCGGGACGGCCGCCCGCACCCGCGCCCGGAAGCGCGGCCCGCGGACCCTGGCCGGCAGTGATACCGCCGCCGGCCGGAGCACCGCCGCCGAGGGCACCACCGGGCGCACCCGGGGCACCGCCGCCGAGGGCACCGCCCTGGCGCCGGGCAGCGGCCACACCCGCGGCCGCCTGCGCGGCGGCCGGACCGCCCACGCCGGCGTTCTGACCGGGCTTGGGCTGGGGCTTCTTGCCTCCCTGGGCGACGTCGACCGGCAGCATGACCAGCGCTGTCGTACCACCGGAGTCGGACGGGCGCAGCTGGATGCGGATGCCGTGACGCTGGGACAGCCGACCGACCACGAAGAGGCCCATGCGGCGGGAGACGGAGACGTCCACGGTGGGCGGCGAGGCGAGCCGCTCGTTGATCGCGGCGAGGTCCTCGGGAGAGAGGCCGATGCCGGTGTCGTGGATCTCGATCAGCACCCGGCCGTCGGGCAGCGCGTGACCGGTGACCTTGACCTTGGTCTGCGGGGAGGAGAACGAGGTGGCGTTCTCCAGCAGCTCGGCGAGCAGGTGCACGAGGTCGTTGACGACCCGGCCGGCGACCTCGGTCGTCGGCACGGAGGCCAGCTCGATGCGCTCGTACTGCTCCACCTCGGACGCGGCGGCGCGGAGCACGTCGACCAGCGGGACCGGACGGGTCCAGCGGCGGCCGGGCTCCTCACCCGCGAGGACGAGGAGGTTCTCACCGTTACGGCGCATGCGGGTCGCGAGGTGGTCGAGCTTGAACAGCGAGGACAGCTGGTCCGGGTCGGCCTCGCGGGACTCCAGTTCGGAGATCAGCGACAGCTGGCGCTGGATAAGACCCTGGGAGCGGCGCGAGAGGTTGGTGAACATCGCGTTGACGTTGCCCCGCAGCAGGGCCTGCTCGGCGGCGAGGCGGACCGCCTCGCGGTGCACGTCGTCGAAGGCCGCGGCCACCTGGCCGATCTCGTCCCGGGAGTGCACACCGACCGACTCCACGGACGTGTCGACGTCCTGCGGGTCGGACTCGGACAGCTGCTTGACCAGCTCGGGCAGCCGGTCCTGGGCGACCTTGGTGGCGGTCTCCTGGAGGCGGCGCAGCGAGCGGATCATGGAGCGGGCCACGACGAAGGCGCCGACCAGCGACACGCCGAGGACGAGGAGGATCAGCGCACCGGAGATGATCGCCTCGCGCTCGGAGGCGCTGCGCAGCTCGCGGGCCTGCTGCTCCATGTCCTCGAGCAGCGTGTGCTCGATCGCCTCCATGTTTTTGATCTTGGTCGTACTGTCGTCGACCCAGTCGAGGTAGGAGCGCTTGTCCAGCGACTCCAGACCCTTCGCCTTGGTGAACGCGCGGGTGGCGTAGACGTCGGTCGCCTCGATCGTCGCGTTGCCCGCTTCGATCGGCTTCAGGAGTTCCTCGGCACCGTCGGTGCCGTAGACGCTGCGGAAGGTGCGCTCTTCGGATGCCTGGCTTCCCAGAGCCGCGAAGGCGTACAGGCGGTCGTTCTCGGAGAGGGCGCCGAACCTGTCGTTGCTCGCCGGCAGGGCCGCGGCGAGGATCGCGCGCTGCTCGGAGGCGTACTCCTTGGCGGAGGAGAAGGCGGACAGGGCACGGGTGCGCTGGATCATCTCCGGGTTGCTGGTCGCCTCGGCCATGTCCTGGGAGAGGTCGAGCAGGTGGGAGACGAGGCGGTGGTAGGCCTCGACGGTCTGCATCGAGTTGCCGTCGGCCTCGTACGCCGACGCACGGATCTTGCTGAGGCTGTTGAGGTCCTGCTGGAGGCCCACCAGGCTTTCCCGGACACCCAGGAGGTTGCCCTGCTTGCTGGCGTCGTCGATCTGGTCGGCGGCGTCCAGGAAGTTGCCCATGGCCCGGTCCGTCTTGTCCCGGTAACCCTTGACCGTGTAGTTGTTCGCGGTCGCGTTGTGGGCCAGCGGACCGGCCGACTGGTCGCGCTCGTCCTGGAGCGCGTTCGCCAGCTCGGTGGCCTGCTTGGTCATCTCGGTCAGCAGCTTCATGTTGTCGAGCTGCTGGATGTCGTCCATGGACTGGTTGATGCGGACCGCGCCCAGCGTGGTGGCCGCGACCACCGGCAGCGCCAGCAGCGACACCAGTCGGGTCGAGATGCGCCAGTTGCGCAGCGCGACCCGGGGGCCGGGGCCCGTGGGGCCCTTCGGCTTCACCGCAGACGCCGGGTCGGCCGTTCCGGACGCGCCGGGGCGCCCGGAGCGCTCACCGCCGTCGCCGGACGATGCCTGGCCCGGGTTCTGGGCGTGCTGGGGCGAGGAACCGCGGTCGGTCCCGCCATGCGGCTCCGGCTCCGCCGAAGCACTGCCATTCCTCTTGAAACGTCCCTGCACTAGCGTCGCAACCTCTGGACCAGGCGCCCCTCCGCGCGAACGGAAGGACACGGTGTCGGCGTCATAGGAGCGCCCTGAATTACGCCCCCGTTGTGGTCGTGAGTGACCGGCGCTGGTTCCCCCTTCTCACCGCCGCACAGCGCTGTGTCGCGCCCCCTTGCGCCGGCTCGATCCCTTCGGCGGTCCGTGGAATTCCAGCACAGTGCCGGATCTCCAACAAGGCCCGTGGGTCGAGCTGTGACCTCCGTGACACCACGTGAGTGACGCATTACCCGGCGTGGAATGTGTTCCGCCTTATACCGGACAAACCCCTGCGAGTCAGCGAGACGAATCGGGTGTCCCAGTCGCCATGATCAGGAGCGGAATGATGGCTTCAGGGGGTCAATGTCCGTTTCGTTGGGGTGGGTTGGGGGTCTGAATTGACCGGTTTGAGTCTTGGTTCGTGAGCAAACTCACACCCGCATCATGGGCTCTTCACGTCTTCGGCGGGAATTTGCATGTTTAGCCTGGCGCTTTACATGGCGCACCGCTCTGACAACCAGCGCTCGCGCGGGGGACCTTGAGGCCCTCCCGGCGCCCGACACGACAGGTCTCGTAACACCGTGAAGACGACGATGATGTTCCGCACGATAGCCAACCCGCGGCGCACGACGCTGGCGCACCTCGACGACGCCGACGACCTGTGGACCCCGGACCAGCCGGAGCACTCCGTCGCCCTCCCCGCGCAGACCGCCAACCCCCGGCGCACCGTCCTGATGGACGTCCCCGTCACGGCCTCCGTCGCCGAGTAGGACGCGCGCCGGCCGTCGGACACTCGAACGGCCCCGTACGGATGTCGAGGGCGCTCACCGGTCGGTGAGCGCCCTTCGTCCGTCTCCCTCGTGTAATGCGCGAGGCGCGGGGCCCCTGCCGCGTTAGCCTGGGGCGTCAGACTCCAGCCAGCTCAGTCAAGGGGCCAAGCATCCCGTGCGCATCGCCAGGTTCTCCATCGACGGGAACGTCGCCTTCGGCGCGGTCGAGGGCGACAAGCAGGACGAGCTCGTCCTGGACATCATCAAGGGCATCCCGTTCACGGACTTCGAGCTCTCCGGCACGAAGGTGCCGCTGAGCAAGGTCAGGCTGCTGCCGCCGGTGCTTCCCAGCAAGGTCGTGGCCTTCGGCCGCAACTACGCGGAGCACGCGAAGGAGCTGGGCAACGAGGTGCCGGACGCTCCCTTCGCCTTCTTCAAGCCGTCCACCTCGGTGATCGGCCCCGGCGACGAGATCCAGTACCCGCCGTTCTCCGAGGAAGTGCACCACGAGGCCGAGCTGGCCGTGGTGATCGGGCGGCTGTGCCGCGAGGTCCCGCGGGACCGCGTCAAGGACGTGATCTTCGGCTACACCTGCGCCAACGACATCACCGCCCGCGACGTCCAGAAGCGCGAGAAGCAGTGGGCGCGGGCCAAGGGCTTCGACACGTCCTGCCCGCTCGGCCCCTGGGTGGAGACGGACCTGGACCTCGCCGCCGCGTCCGACCTGACCGTCCAGCTCACGGTCAACGGCCAGCAGCGCCAGCTGGGCCGCACCAGCGAGATGATCCACTCGATCGAGGATCTGATCGTCAACATCACCGAGGCCATGACGCTGCTCCCCGGCGACGTGATCCTCACGGGCACCCCGGCAGGGGTCGGCCCCCTGGTCGTCGGCGACGAGGTCGCCGTCACCATCGAAGGCATCGGCACTCTCACCAACAAGGTTGTCAAGCGTGGCTAGCGCACCCGTCCGCGTACGTTTCTGTCCGTCGCCCACCGGTAACCCCCACGTGGGCCTGGTCCGCACCGCCCTGTTCAACTGGGCGTTCGCCCGGCACAACGAAGGCACCCTGGTCTTCCGCATCGAGGACACCGACGCGGCCCGCGACTCCGAGGAGTCGTACGGCCAGCTGCTCGACGCGATGCGCTGGCTGGGCTTCGACTGGGACGAGGGCCCCGAGGTCGGCGGCCCGCACGCGCCGTACCGGCAGTCGCAGCGCATGGACATCTACAAGGACGTCGCCCAGAAGCTCCTGGACGCCGGTCACGCGTACCACTGCTACTGCTCCCAGGAGGAGCTGGACACCCGCCGCGACGCCGCCCGCGCCGCCGGCAAGCCGTCCGGCTACGACGGCCACTGCCGCGACCTGAGCGCCGAGCAGGTCGAGGAGTTCCAGGCCCAGGGCCGTACGCCGATCGTCCGGTTCCGTATGCCCGACGAGACGATCACCTTCACGGACCTGGTCCGCGGCGAGCTGACCTTCACGCCGGAGAACGTCCCGGACTACGGCATCGTCCGGGCCAACGGCGCTCCCCTCTACACGCTCGTCAACCCGGTCGACGACGCGCTGATGGAGATCACCCACGTCCTGCGCGGCGAGGACCTGCTCTCCTCCACCCCACGCCAGGTCGCCCTGTACAAGGCGCTGATGGACCTGGGCATCGCCCAGCAGATCCCGTCCTTCGGCCATCTCCCGTACGTGATGGGCGAGGGCAACAAGAAGCTCTCCAAGCGCGACCCGCAGTCCTCGCTCAACCTCTACCGGGAGCGCGGCTTCCTGCCGGAGGGCCTGCTCAACTACCTCTCCCTGCTCGGCTGGTCGCTCTCGGCCGACCAGGACATCTTCGGTATCGACGAGATGGTCGCGGCCTTCGACATCAAGGACGTGAATCCCAACCCGGCCCGCTTCGACCTCAAGAAGTGCGAGGCGATCAACGCCGACCACATCCGTCTGCTGGAGGTGAAGGACTTCACGGAGCGCTGCCGCCCGTGGCTGAGGGCCCCGTTCGCCCCCTGGGCGCCGGAGGACTTCGACGAGGCCAGGTGGCAGGCCGCCGCGCCGCACGCGCAGACCCGCCTGAAGGTCCTGTCCGAGATCACGGACAACGTCGACTTCCTGTTCCTGCCGGAGCCGGTCTTCGACGAGGCGAGCTGGACGAAGGCGATGAAGGAGGGCTCGGACGCGTTGCTCCGTACGGCCCGCGAGCAGCTCGAGTCCGCCGACTGGACCTCCGCCGAGGCGCTGAAGGAGGCCGTCCTGGCCGCCGGTGAGGCCCATGGCCTCAAGCTCGGCAAGGCCCAGGCCCCGGTCCGGGTCGCCGTCACCGGCCGTACGGTCGGCCTCCCGCTCTTCGAGTCCCTGGAGATCCTGGGCAAGGAGAAGACGCTGGCCCGCATCGACGCGGCGCTGGCGAAGCTCACCGCGTAGCCCACGCACGCGTGAAGGGGCGGCACCCGGGATCCCGGGTGCCGCCCCTCGTCGTGGCACCCGAATACCGCGATGTTCCGGGAACAACCGCCGGACCTGGGGCCGCTGCGGCTGTACCGTCGGTGTCATGGTGATCAGAGCCGTCGTCTGGGACG
The DNA here is from genome assembly GCF_042735715.1 of Streptomyces sp. NPDC059582. NCBI lineage: Bacteria > Bacillati > Actinomycetota > Actinomycetes > Kitasatosporales > Streptomycetaceae > Streptomyces > Streptomyces sp. NPDC059582. The sequence continues at coordinate 118,010 of NZ_JBHWCC010000021.1, read as the reverse complement.
TGGACGACACCCTCTTCGACTACACGACCGCGGACCGCGAGGGCATGCGCGCGCATCTGGCCGCCGAGGGCCTGCTCGCGGGATACGACACCCCTGAGCTCGCCCTGGCACGGTGGCGTGAGGTCACCGACCGGCAGTGGGCCCGGTTCTCGGCGGGGGAGACGACGTTCCAGGGGCAGCGCCGGGACCGCGTCCGGGTCTTCTTGGACGCGGAGCTCAGCGACGCCGAGGCCGATCTGTGGTTCGAGCGGTACATCGGGCACTACGAGACCGTGTGGGCCCTGTTCCCGGACGTGCTGCCGGTCCTGGACGTCCTCGCCGCCAGCCACCGGCACGCCGTGCTCTCCAACTCCAGTCTCACCGTGCAGGAGCGCAAGCTGCGGATGCTCGGCGTGCGCGACCGCTTCGAGAGTGTCCTGTGCGCGGTGGAGCTCGGCGTCTCCAAGCCGGAGGCGGGCGCCTTCCACGCGGCGTGCGAGGCGCTGGAACTCGCCCCGGAGCAGGTCGCGTACGTCGGGGACCATCCGGAGATCGACGGACGAGGCGCGGCCGACGCCGGCCTGCTGTCGGTGTGGATCGACCGTCACGGCGCGTACACCGGGGACGACGCGCACGGCGGACCGCACCGGATCGGCTCCCTCGCCGAACTCCCGGCGCTCCTCGGCGCGGATACCCGTTTTGGAGCCCCGTCCACCTTCAGGTAATGTTCTTCCTGCGCCGCCGGGGAGCGGGCCGAAAGGCCGGAACCCGGGGGAGCAAACTAGAACAAGATCCCTTCAGGGGCTTGCGTTCCAGTGGCCTATGGTGTAATTGGCAGCACGACTGATTCTGGTTCAGTTAGTCTTGGTTCGAGTCCAGGTAGGCCAGCTCGCAGAGCTCATCTGCAAAGCCCCCGTTGTGTAGCGGCCTAGCACGCTGCCCTCTCAAGGCAGTAGCGCCGGTTCGAATCCGGTCGGGGGTACTGATCCTGATCTCTCGGGATCGCTAGGGCCCCCGTTGTGTAGCGGCCTAGCACGCCGCCCTCTCAAGGCGGTAGCGCCGGTTCGAATCCGGTCGGGGGTACGAACTGGTCTAAACCACATTGGTCTATGGTGTAATTGGCAGCACGACTGATTCTGGTTCAGTTAGTCTTGGTTCGAGTCCAGGTAGACCAGCTGGGATCTGCGGAAACGTTAGATCCATGCCCCCGTTGTGTAGCGGCCTAGCACGCCGCCCTCTCAAGGCGGTAGCGCCGGTTCGAATCCGGTCGGGGGTACGAGTCCGATGGGCCTCCACTTCGGTGGGGGCCCATCGGCGTGTCCGGGCCCGGTGCCTAGGACGTGTTTCGAAACCCGCCCTAGGCGAAGCCGTACCGCCGTGCCGACTCCTCCTCCTGCGCCAGCCGGTGCAGCGCCCGCAGGACGGGCTCGAAGAGGATCGCCGCGGCGACCGCCGTCTCCACCTTCTCCGCCTCCGAGTCGTGGGTCTCCACGAAGTCCAGGTCGCGCACGGCTGCCTGGTGCATCAACTCGGCGTACGGCAGGATCAGTTCGGCCCCCCAGGCATAGCCGAGCCGGCGCAGCGTGGCCACCGCCGCCACCAGGGAGCGGTGCGCGGGGGAGATGGTGCTCACGGCCTGGGCGTTCGTCCAGCCGAGCCGCTCCAGCGCCCGGTCCACCTCATGGCGGGCCGCCCGCACCTCTTCGTCGTCGTTCTCCGGCTCGGGCACCTGCGGCAGCGCCCACAGGGCCGCGCCCAGCCGGATCGTGCGGCCCAGGGAGTCGTCGTCGACATGGGCGAGCACCTCCCGGGCGGTCGCCACCGGCACCCGGCCCACCTGGATCAGCGCCCGCACCAGCCGCAGCCGGCGCAGATGGTCCTCGTCGTACTCGGCAGTCGTCGCGTTGATCTGGCGGCCCGGCGCCAACAGGCCTTCGCGCAGGTAGTACTTGATCGTCGCGGTGGACACCCCACTGCGCTTGCTCAGCTCGGCCAGCCGCATGTCTTGCACCCTCCATCGGATACCGGCACTATCCAATCATGCGGTGCTCGGACAGTGCCGCTCGCCAACCAGGCAGCGAGGGGGAGCGTCATGTTCGGCAAGCCGTTCGGCAAGCCCGTCACCGCAGGCCGTACGACCGCCGACGCGCAGGGGGACGTGGTCGTCCTGCTGATCGGCATGCGGATCAACCACTTCTGGGCCGTGCACCACTGGGTCCCGGTGTTCCTCGCCATGCCGCGCATGCTGCGCGAGCTGCGGCGCGCCCCCGAGCGCGGACTCCTCGGCCATGTGCTGCTGACGGCCTCCCCGCGGACCTACTACGTCGTCCAGTACTGGGAGTCCAAGGAGAAGCTCTACGCCTACGCGTCGTCCCCCGACATGTTCCACCACCGGGCCTGGGCGATCATCAACCGCAAGGAGAAGGCGGGGAAGGTCCGCGGACACGTGGGGCTGTGGCACGAGACGTACGTCGCGCCCGAGGGGTCGTACGAGTCGATCTACGCCGACATGCCGGCGTTCGGACTCGCGGCCGCGCACGGGCAGCTGCCGGTGGAGCGGCGGGGGCGGCGGGCGAAGGAAAGGTTCGCCCACCGGTCGGGCAGCAAGGCCGAGCAGGCCGTGGAAGGGGTGTCGTCGACCTCGGCGTGAGGACCGCGCGGTGCGCGCGGTGTCCCGTGCCCCGGTGGGGCGCGTTCCGGGAGGCGGGCCCGCCGCGGCGTTGAGGCCGGCCCGTTCCCGAAGGCGTCCCGCCGGCGGTCAGCCGGTGCGGCGCAGGGCCTCGGAGAGGCGGCCGGCCGCGTCGATCACGGCCTGGGCGTGCATACGGCCCGGGTGGCGGGTCAGGCGCTCGATGGGGCCCGAGACGGACACGGCCGCCACCACGCGATTGGACGGGCCTCGCACGGGGGCGGAGACGGACGCGACGCCCGGCTCCCGCTCGCCGATGGACTGGGCCCAGCCCCGGCGTCGCACGCCGGAGAGCGCCGTGGCCGTGAAGCGGGCGCCCTGGAGGCCGCGGTGCAGGCGCTCCGGCTCCTCCCAGGCCATGAGGATCTGCGCCGAGGAACCGGCCTTCATCGTGAGCGTGGAACCGACCGGGACCGTGTCCCGCAGTCCGGACAGCCGTTCCGCGGCGGCGACGCAGATGCGCATGTCCCCTTGGCGGCGGTAGAGCTGAGCGCTCTCGCCCGTGACGTCACGGAGGTGGGTGAGCACCGGCCCCGCCGTCGCCAGCAGGCGGTCCTCGCCGGCCGCCGCGGCCAGCTCGGACAGGCGCGGTCCGAGGATGAACCGGCCTTGCATGTCACGTGCCACCATGCGGTGGTGTTCCAGGGCCACGGCCAGTCGGTGAGCCGTGGGTCGTGCCAGTCCGGTGGCCGCCACCAATCCCGCGAGGGTGGCCGGTCCGGACTCCAGAGCGCTCAGGACAAGGGCTGCCTTGTCCAGAACGCCGACGCCGCTACTGTTGTCCATGAAACGATACTTGCGTCTCACTCTGTGAAACGCAAGTTCAATTTTCCCTGGAACGCGCCACCCTTGAAGACACGACGGCCCGCGGACCAACGGGCCCGGCGGCGGACGTCCGGACACGGGGCGCGGGCACCGCCACCTCAAGATCTCTAGTTGGGCCGGCGCACCTGTGCACCGGCCGGAGGGAAAGCGATGGGTAGGACACTCGCGGAGAAGGTCTGGGACGACCACGTCGTCCGGCGCGCCGAGGGCGAGCCCGACCTCCTCTTCATCGATCTGCACCTGCTGCACGAGGTGACCAGCCCGCAGGCCTTCGACGGCCTCCGGCAGGCGGGTCGCCCGGTGCGGCGCCTCGACCTCACCATCGCGACCGAGGATCACAACACCCCGACCCTCGACATCGACAAGCCCATCGCCGACCCGGTCTCGCGCGCCCAGCTGGAGACGCTGCGCAAGAACTGCGCCGACTTCGGCGTCCGGCTGCACCCGCTGGGCGACGTCGAGCAGGGCGTCGTGCACGTCGTCGGCCCGCAGCTGGGGCTGACCCAGCCCGGCACGACCGTCGTCTGCGGCGACTCGCACACCTCCACGCACGGTGCCTTCGGCGCGCTGGCGTTCGGTATCGGCACCTCCCAGGTGGAGCATGTGCTGGCCACCCAGACGCTGCCGCTGGCCCGCCCGAAGACCATGGCCATCACGGTCGACGGCGAGCTGCCCGAGGGCGTCACGGCCAAGGACCTGATCCTCGCGATCATCGCCAGGATCGGCACCGGCGGCGGCCAGGGCTACATCCTGGAATACCGCGGCTCGGCCATCGAGAAGCTCTCGATGGAGGCCCGGATGACCATCTGCAACATGTCGATCGAGGCCGGCGCCCGTGCGGGCATGATCGCCCCCGACGAGACCACCTTCGCCTACCTCAAGGGCCGTGCCCACGCGCCCGAGGGCGCGGACTGGGACGCGGCCGTCGCGTACTGGAAGACCCTGAAGACGGACGCGGACGCGGAATTCGACGCGGAGGTCGTCATCGACGCCGCGGCGCTCGCGCCGTTCGTCACCTGGGGCACCAACCCCGGCCAGGGTGCCCCGCTTTCGTCGGACGTCCCCGACCCGGCTTCGTACGAAGACGCTTCGGAGCGCCTCGCCGCCGAAAAGGCCCTGGAATACATGGGGTTGGAGGCCGGTCAGTCGCTGCGCTCCATCACGGTGGACACCGTCTTCGTAGGCTCCTGCACCAACGGCCGCATCGAGGACCTGCGCGCCGCCGCGGCCATCGTCGAGGGCCGCAAAGTCGCCGACGGCGTACGGATGCTGGTCGTCCCCGGCTCCGCGCGGGTCGGTCTCCAGGCCGTCTCCGAGGGCCTGGACGTGGTCTTCAAGGAGGCCGGCGCCGAGTGGCGGCACGCGGGCTGCTCCATGTGTCTGGGCATGAACCCCGACCAGCTGGCCCCGGGTGAGCGCTCCGCGTCCACCTCCAACCGCAACTTCGAGGGCCGACAGGGCAAGGGCGGCCGTACGCACCTGGTGTCGCCGCAGGTCGCGGCCGCTACGGCGGTCCTGGGCCACCTGGCGTCCCCCGCCGACCTGTCCGACGCCGACACCCGTACGCCCGCTGGAGTCTGAGAGCCATGGAAGCATTCACCACGCACACCGGCCGGGCCGTCCCGCTGCGCCGCAGCAACGTCGACACGGACCAGATCATCCCTGCTCACTGGCTCAAGAAGGTGACCCGGGACGGGTTCGAGGACGGACTGTTCGAGGCTTGGCGCAAGGACCCGTCCTTCATCCTCAACCAGCCCGAGCGGCAGGGCGCGACGGTGCTGGTCGCGGGCCCCGACTTCGGCACCGGCTCCTCCCGTGAGCACGCCGTCTGGGCACTTCAGAACTACGGCTTCAAGGCCGTCATCTCCTCCCGCTACGCCGACATCTTCCGGGGCAACTCGCTCAAGAACGGCCTGCTCACAGTGGTTCTGGAGCAGAAGACCGTGGACGCGCTCCAGGAACTCACCGAGCGTGACCCGCAGGCCGAGATCACGGTCGACCTGGAGGCCCGCGAGGTGCGCGCCGAGGGCGTCACCGCCTCCTTCGAGCTGGACGAGAACTCCCGCTGGCGGCTGCTGAACGGGCTGGACGACATCTCCATCACCCTCCAGAACGAGGCCGACATCGCCGCGTACGAGGCCAAGCGCCCGTCGTACAAGCCGAGCACGCTCCAGGTCTGACCCGGCGGCCCGAACAGGTCGAGTTTCGGCCACCGCAACGCCCCGCCTGTACCCCCGATCGCCCCGATTGGGGGTACAGCCATGTCTGCACCCGAACGGCCCTGAGAGCTCGCGTCGAACGCCTCAACTTCCCACGTTATGCAGGTCGTTGGTGGGGTAGGCGGCGGAGGTGGCCGGGTTCCGCGCCGGTGCCCGAACAGCCGTTTGCGGCGGCAGTTACACCCTGCGCAGGCGACAACTCGCCCCAGATGGCACAATCTGTGCATGGGACACGACGGCCAACTCCAGCTCTATGCGGCGGTCGCGAACCAGCTCAAGGAAGCGCACGCAAGGGTGCGCTCACTGCAAGTCCCGGAGGGCGTACGGATGGCGCTGACCCGGAAGCTGCTGGTCATTACGGCCGCGGCCAAGCACGATCTCGCCGCTGCGACAAGGCGACTGGAGCGGTTCATGGAGGACCTCGACGAGGGCCGATTCCCCGAAGAGGAACGCTGAACGCGTCCGGGACAGCCGAGTTCGTTGCGGCACAAGGGTGATTAGCCCGTTTCGTGTTTGATTTGCGGTATATATCTGCCTAACGTGCGAAAAAGGCTTGAACACTTTCGTTCTGGCAATGTCTCCGAAGGGGAAGACGTGAACAAGGCGCAGCTCGTAGAAGCGATTGCCGACAAGATGGGCGGCCGCCAGCAGGCCGCCGAGGCTGTCGACGCGGTCCTGGACGCCATCGTCCGCGCGGTCGTCGGGGGCGACCGGGTTTCGGTCACCGGGTTCGGTTCGTTCGAGAAGGTCGACCGCCCTGCCCGCTACGCCCGCAACCCCCAGACCGGAGAGCGGGTTCGGGTCAAGAAGACGTCCGTGCCGCGGTTCCGCGCGGGCCAGGGCTTCAAGGACCTGGTCAGCGGCTCGAAGAAGCTCCCTCGCGGTGGCGAGGTCGCCGTCAAGAAGGCGCCCAAGGGCAGCCTGACCGGCGCTGCTTCCGCCACGGTGAAGAAGGCCGCCGCGAAGAAGGCCACCACCAAGGCCGCCGCCGCGAAGAAGACCACGGCGAAGAAGACGACCGCCAAGAAGACCACGGCCGCCGTCAAGAAGACCACCGCGGCGAAGAAGACCACCGCCAAGACCACCGCGACCGCCAAGAAGACCTCCGCGGCGAAGAAGACCGCCACGGCCAAGAAGGCGACGGCGAAGAAGGCCCCGGCGAAGAAGGCCACCACCAAGGCGGCCCCCGCCAAGAAGTCCACGGCTCGCAAGACGACCGCCAAGAAGGCCACCGCCCGCAAGTAGGGCAGGCACAGGGCACTCACGCGCCGGGCCGGACTCCCTCTCGGAGTCCGGCCCGCGGCGTTGTCACGAGCGTCCGGCGCGGGAGCGTGCGCAGGCCCGGCGCGGGAGCGCTCGGAAGGCGGGCGCCGGAGCGGCCAGGAGATGGGCCGCCTGGAAGAAGTGGCAGCCGGAAGAAGTGCCGCCTGGAAGAAGTGCCGCCTGGAAGAAGTGCCGGCCGGAAGAAGTGCCGGCCGGAAGAAGTGCCGGCCGGAAGAAGTGCCGCTCAGAAGGTGTGCAGCGTGACCAGGGTGATCCGCCGGGCATTTCCGTCGCCCTCGGTCTCCACCCGCACCCGCTGTCCCGGACGCAGCAGCCGCAGCCCGCCCGCGTCGAACGCCGGCGCGTCGAAGGGCACGGGTGTGCCGTCGTCGAGCAGCACCTGCCCGCTGCGGGTCTCGGGGTCGTACGTGTATGCGGTCGCCTGCATGGCCGCAGCCTACTGCCCGGGGATCAGCAGTCGCGCGGCGACGGCGGCCGTTCGGGGACCCAGCCCCAGCGCCAGAGCCGCGCGCAGGTCCGCGCCGGTGTCCACGTCCTGTCGTACGGAATCCACCGAGTCGAGGCCGAGTTCCCGCGCGCCGGACGCGCGATGACGGGCCCGGGAATCGTGCCCGAATGCCGGGAGCAATTCCCGTTCGGGCGCGGCGGCCAGCAGTGTCGTCCCGATTGCGGCCGCATCGGGAAGAAAAGCGCGCGGGAATTCCGCGGCGGCGTCCAGGACGCGGGCCAATTCCATCGGGCGCAGTGCAGGCAGGTCGGCGTTCAGGGCCGCCACGGGGCAGGCGGGGCGCGCGGCGCGCACCACGGCCGCCGCGTGCGCCAGAGCGGCGTTCAGGCCGCCCCCCGGTTCGTCGGAGACGATGCGGGCGCCCAGGGCCGCCAGCTCCCGTCCGGCCAGTTCGTCGTCCGTGACTACCGCCACATCGCCGACCGCCGGGCTGGCCAGCGCGGCGGCCACGGTGTCCTGGGCGAAGGCGAGGGCGAGGCCCGGCCGCAGCCCGGCGGCAGCGGTGTCCGACAGCCTGCTCTTGGCCCGCGCCAGAGTCTTCAGGGGGATGACCAAGGTCCACTGCACAGGTGTTCCGCCCCTCTCGTGTAGCGGTCATTGTCACCCGGTCCATCCGGTCGCCGGGGCGGCGGGGCGTACGGTGTTCTCGACAGACCGGCGGCCCGGGGCGACACTTGTGCGGCCCCCAGCCCTGGAGGAAGCCCTAGAGGAAGGTGTCCGCGTGCCCGGCCGCAGAATCGGCTTCTGGTATCGCTTCGCCGCGGTGCTCTGCAAACCGCCGTTGGTGGCGCTGATCAAGCGGGACTGGCGTGGAATGGAGCACATTCCGGCCGATGGTGGATTTATCACCGCGGTGAACCACAATTCGCATGTCGATCCCTTTGCTTACGCGCACTATCAGTACAACACCGGACGGGTTCCGCGATTCCTCGCGAAGAGCGGCCTTTTCCGGAAGGGATTCGTCGGCGCCGCGATGCGTGGCACCGGACAGATCCCCGTCTATCGCGAGAGCACCGACGCGCTGAGCGCCTTCCGGGCCGCGATCGACGCCGTCGAGCGCGGCGAGTGCGTCGCCTTCTACCCCGAAGGCACCCTCACCCGCGACCCGGACGGCTGGCCCATGACCGGCAAGACCGGTGCCGCGCGCGTGGCGCTGCAGACCAGGTGCCCGGTGATCCCGGTCGCCCAGTGGGGCGCCAACGCGCTGCTGCCGCCGTACGCGAAGAAGCCCGACATCTTCCCGCGCAAGACCCACCACGTGCTCGCGGGCCCGCCCGTGGACCTCTCCGGCTTCTACGGCAGGGAGATGACCCCGGAGCTCCTGAAGGAGGCGACCGAGGTCATCATGGCCGCCGTCACCCGCCTGCTGGAGGAGATCCGCGGCGAGCGGGCGCCCGAGACGCCGTACGACCCGCGCCGGGAGCGGATCGAGCAGCGGCTCCGCACCCAGGCGCAGACGCAGGAGGAGCCGCCGTCGCCGCCCCGGCCGCGCGGCCAGGCGCGGACGCAGGAGAAGGCCAGGCAGGAAGAGGGGCAGAGCAAGTGAGCATGCCGGTCAAGGCGGCGGTCTTCAGCGCCGGTTCGTGGGGCACCGCCTTCGGTGTGGTGCTCGCCGACGCGGGCTGCGAGGTGACCCTCTGGGCGCGCCGCGCGGAGGTCGCTGATGCGATCAACTCCACCCGGACGAATCCCGGCTACTTCCCGGGCATCGAGCTCCCGGAGAACCTGCGGGCCACCACGGACCCGGCCGAGGCCGCCGCCGGCGCCGACTTCACGGTCCTGTCGATCCCCTCGCAGACCCTGCGCGCCAACCTCGCCGAGTGGACGCCGCTGCTGGCCCGCGGCACCGTCCTGGTCTCCCTCATGAAGGGCGTCGAGCTCGGTACGACGATGCGGATGACCGAGGTCGTCGAGGACGTCGCCAAGGTCGGCCCCGAGCGGGTCGCCGTGGTCACCGGGCCCAACCTGGCGCGCGAGATCGCCTCCCGCAGGCCGGCCGCCGCCGTGGTCGCCTGTACCGACGAGGCGGTCGCCCAGCGCCTCCAGGCCGCCTGCCACACGCCCTACTTCCGCCCGTACACCAACACGGACGTGGTGGGCTGCGAGCTCGGCGGCGCGGTCAAGAACGTCATCGGTCTGGCCGTCGGCATCGCGGACGGCATGGGCCTCGGCGACAACGCCAAGGGCTCGCTGATCACCCGGGGTCTCGCCGAGACCACCCGGCTCGGCCTCGCCATGGGCGCCGACCCGCTGACCTTCTCCGGACTCGCGGGCCTGGGCGACCTGGTGGCGACCTGCTCCTCCCCGCTGTCGCGCAACCACACCTTCGGCACCAACCTCGGCAAGGGCATGACCCTCCAGGAGACCATCGCGGTCACCAGGCAGACCGCCGAGGGCGTCAAGTCCTGCGAGTCAGTGCTGGATCTGGCCCGCCGGCACGGTGTCGACATGCCCATCACCGAGACGGTGGTCGGGATCGTGCACGAGGGCAAGCCCCCCGTGGTCGCTCTCAAGGAGCTGATGTCGCGCAGCGCGAAGCCTGAGCGACGCTGAGCGAACCCGCCCCGCCGACGCTGTCTCAGGGCCCTACCACCGGGTACTCTCAACGCGATATGAGCAGCGAGAACCTCCCCCAGAGCCCCGAGCAGCCGTCCCGTAAGCCGCGTGTGGCCGTCGTGTTCGGCGGGCGCAGCTCCGAACACGGGATCTCCGTGGTCACCGCCGGCGCCGTACTGCGGGCGATCGACCGGACCAAGTACGAGGTCCTGCCGATCGGCATCACCCGGGACGGCCGTTGGGCCCTGACCGCCGACGAACCGGACCGCATGGCGATCACCGACCGCCGTACGCCCGACGTCGACGAGCTCGCCGAGTCGAGCGAGGGCGGCGTGGTGCTCCCCGTCGACCCGGCCAACCGCGAGGTCGTCTACAGCGAGCCCGGTTCGGTGCCGAAGGCCCTCGGCGAGGTCGACGTCGTCTTCCCGGTGCTGCACGGCCCGTACGGCGAGGACGGCACCCTCCAGGGCCTCCTGGAGCTCTCCGGCGTCCCGTACGTGGGTGCGGGTGTGCTCGCCTCGGCCGTCGGCCAGGACAAGGAGTACATGAAGCGGGTGTTCACCTCGTTCGGGCTGAAGGTGGGCCCGTACGTGGTGATCCGGCCGCGTGAGTGGCGGCAGGACGAGTCGGCCGCCCGCAAGAAGATCGTCGACTTCGCGGCCGAGCACGGCTGGCCGCTGTTCGTGAAGCCCGCGCGCGCGGGCTCGTCGATCGGCATCACCAAGGTCGACGACCTCTCCGGGCTCGACGAGGCCATCGCCGAGGCGCAGCGGCACGATCCGAAGATCCTCGTCGAGGCCGCGCTGCGCGGCCGGGAGATCGAGTGCGGCGTCTTGGAGTTCGAGGACGGGCCCCGGGCCTCCGTCCCGGCCGAGATCCCGCCGCCGGACGCGCACGCGTACTACGACTTCGACGCGAAGTACATCGATTCGACGCCGGGCCTCGTGCCGGCCCCGCTGACCCCCGAGGAGACGGCGGAGGTGCGGCGGCTCGCCGTCGACGCCTTCGAGGCGGCCTCCTGCGAGGGCCTGGTGCGGGCGGACTTCTTCCTCACGGAGGACGGGGAGTTCGTGATCAACGAGATCAACACGATGCCGGGCTTCACGCCGATCTCGATGTACCCGCAGATGTGGCAGGCGAGCGGGATCAGCTATCCCGAGCTGGTGGACCTGCTGGTCCAGGCGGCTCTGCGCAGGTCCACGGGACTGCGCTGACCCGCACCGCAGCGGCACGGGGGAGCGCCTGGCCGGCGCCCCCCGATGTACGGCCCAGGTCGTGTTTCGAAAGTCCCGTCCGGCCCGCGACGCCTGGCACGGCGCCTCGCCGCGTTGTCGGGATCGCCCGCGTACGCCCGGTACGCGGACGACCCTCCGCCTTGCGACGTACCGCATCGGACGCCGCGGGCCCCGCCCTCCGGGCGGCGACGCCACTTTCGAAACACGCCCTAGTCGGCGATCCCCTCCGGGACCGCCTTCTTGACGGCGGGCGCCAGATCGACCAACGGCGCCATGCCGTCCCCGGTGCGCCGCTCCGGAATCGTCACCTCGACGTATGCCCTGCGCAGTGTCGTGGTGAAGCGGAACGAGCCGTCTCCGCGCTTGTCCAGCAGCCATCCGACCCCGTCGACCTCGACGCCGTCGGCCTCCGGATCGCTCATCTTCCCGGGCCGCATGACACCGCAGCGCAGTATGATCGCCGGGTTCCCCCAGCCCGCGGTCTGCGCGGAGGCGGGCTCCGGATCACGTCGGCCGAGACCGTCCACCTTCGACGGCAGCGCCTCGTCCAGGTCCCGGCACAGCTTCGAGACCTTCGCGTCGGCGGCGGGAACCACCGCCGACGCGCTGTCGTCTGCGGAGGAGCAGCCCGCGGCAGCGACAAGCAGGACGAGCGCGGGCGGCCCGAGAACAGTGCGGAGCCGGTGACGGGAGAAGTTCACCGGCCAAGGGTAGACGGGGGCTACAGATGGACCACCGGGCAGGTCAGGGTACGGGTGATGCCGTCCACCTGCTGGACCTTGGCGACCACCATGCGACCGAGGTCGTCGACGGTGTCGGCCTGAGCGCGCACGATGACGTCATACGGTCCTGTCACATCCTCGGCCTGGATCACCCCAGGAATCTTGCTGATCGTCTCGGCGACGGTCGACGCTTTGCCGACCTCCGTCTGGATCAGGATGTACGCCTGTACCACGGAACCTCCAGGGCGGCCACGAGGATCATGTGGGGAAAAGGAACGCCACGGTATCGCGTTGCCGCTCGCCGCGGGGAGACCTGCGGGGAGCGTGGCTTGCGCGCCGGGGTGCGGGCAGGCCAGAAGTTGACGGCCACGTCGACCGTATCGAGGACACTGGTGACGCGCGACCGGGTACGGACAGGGACAGAAGGGGAGCAAGGGCGATGAAGGGCACTGTTGGTGAGCTCGGGGAGTTCGGGCTCATCAGGGAGCTCACCTCCCGTCTCACCACCACCCCGGCGGTCCGGGTCGGCCCCGGCGACGACGCCGCCGTGGTCGCCGCCCCCGACCGCAGGGTCGTGGCGAGCACCGACATCCTGCTCGAGGGGCGGCACTTCCGCCGGGACTGGTCCACGGCCTACGACGTGGGCCGCAAGGCCGCCGCGCAGAACCTCGCCGACATCGCCGCCATGGGCGCGGTGCCGACGGCGCTGCTGCTCGGGCTGGTCGTACCCGCCGAACTCCCGGTGGCCTGGCCGACCGAACTGATGGACGGGCTGCGCGACGAGTGTCAGGTCGCCGGCGCCTCCGTGGTCGGTGGCGACGTCGTGCGCGGGGACACGATCATGGTGTCGATCACCGCGCTCGGCGATCTGCGCAACCAGGAACCCGTGACACGGGCGGGCGCGCAGCCCGGTGACATCATCGCGGTCACCGGCTGGCTGGGCTGGTCCGCCGCCGGGTACGCGGTGCTCTCCCGCGGCTTCCGCTCGCCGCGCGCCTTCGTCGAGGCCCACCGCCGCCCCGAGCCGCCCTACCACGCGGGGCCGGCCGCCGCGGGGCTGGGCGCGACCGCCATGTGCGACGTGAGCGACGGGCTCATCGCCGACCTCGGTCATATCGCGGAGGCCAGCAAGGTCCGGATCGACATCCGCTCCGGCGCCATCGACATCCCGTCCCAGATGAACGACATCGGCCAGGCCGTCGGCGTCGACCCGATGCAGTGGGTGCTGACCGGGGGAGAGGACCACGCGATCGTGGCGACCTTCCCGCCGGACACCAAGCTGCCCGCGCGCTGGAAGGTGATCGGCGAGGTGCTCAACCCCTCGGCGCTGCCCCAGGTGACGGTCGACGGGGCGCCGTGGACCAGCAAGGGCGGCTGGGACCACTTCGGGGACATCGAGTCATGAGCGCACCGCCGAGGGTACTGACGGTCGCGGGCTCAGACTCCGGCGGCGGTGCGGGCATCCAGGCGGACCTGAAGACGATGCTCGCGCTCGGCGTGCACGGCATGAGCGTGATCACCGCGGTCACCGCGCAGAACTCCCTGGGCGTGCAAGGTGCCTGGGAGCTTCCGGCGGAGGCGGTGCGGGCCCAGTACCGCAGCGTCGTCGACGACATCGGCGTGCAGGCGGTGAAGACCGGGATGCTGGCCTCGGCCGAACTCGTCGAGACGGTGGCCGAGTTGCTCGCGGGTACGGACGCGCCGGTCGTCGTGGATCCGGTGAGCGTCTCCAAGCACGGTGACCCGCTGCTGGCGTCCGCCGCGCTGGACTCCGTACGCACGAAGCTGCTGCCGCTCGCGACGGTCGCCACCCCGAACCTCGACGAGGTGGCCCAACTCACCGGCGTACGTGTCGAGTCGGAGACCGGGATGCGGGAGGCGGCGGCGGCCGTCCTGGCGTGCGGGCCGCGCTGGGTGGTGATCAAGGGCGGTCATCTCTCCGGAGCGGCGGTCGACCTGCTCACCGACGGCACCGAGGAGCACTGGCTGCGCGCTCCCCGCCACGACAACCGGCACACGCACGGCACCGGCTGCACCCTCGCCTCCGCGATCGCGTCGCACCTGGCGATGGGGCGGTCCGTGCCGGAGGCGGTGTCGGCCGCCAAGGAGTACGTCACCGGGGCGATAGCGGCCGGGTTCGCGCTCGGCGGGGGCATCGGGCCCGTGGACCACGGCTGGGCCTCGCGGCCTCGGAGCGCCGGGTAGTCGCTCGGTTCGATGTCCGTGGCCGCCCTCTCGGTGAGCTTCTCGAAGAAGCCGGCCGGCCGGCGGGAGCTCAGCGGGCGGGGGCGGTACATCGGGCGGTGCATGCGGTCACGGCTGCGGATCGGGGGGCTCGGTGGGCGGCCCGGAGACCGGCTCGGAGACCGGCTCGGAGACCGGCCCGGAGACCGGCCCGGCAGTGCCGGAGATCTTCTGGCAGCCCTTCGCGCCCGTCGCGCGGCGGGCGCGGGACGATTCCCGTCGGTGACGGCGGTACGCCCCTCGTCGGCCGGCCGCTCGAAGCGATGGCGGCGCAGGCCGACGGAGTCGGGCGGGGTGGCCCAGGCTGCCGAAGCGGATTCGCCAAGTCCGACAGGTGGCAGGCAGGTCGCGGTCACTGCGAGCATGGCAAAAAGCCGGACCACCCGAGGTGGACCGGCTTTTTACAGCGAACCAGCAGTGGCCGCGCGCTTAGCTGTGCGTCAGCGCGAGACCTTGCCGGCCTTGATGCACGAGGTGCAAGCGTTCACGCGCTTCGGCGTCCCGCCCACCACGGTACGAACGCGCTGGATGTTCGGGTTCCAGCGGCGCGGTGTACGGCGGTGCGAGTGCGAGATGTTGTTGCCGAAGCCCGGCCCCTTGCCGCAGACGTCGCAGTTGGCAGCCACGGGTCACTCCAAAGACTTCAGATGCACTTACGGTTGATCCCGGCATGCCGGGATCAGGATCGGAGGATCTGAGTGGCGGTGCCAGGGGGAGAGCCCGATGTGTATCGGGCAACCGGAGCAGCATACAACGACTGCGCCAGTACAACGAAACTACCATGGCTGGTCGGGGCCCTGTCCCACGCCCTCTTCCGGCGCACACCGCACCTGGGTCTACGCTGCCTCCCAGTCCAGCAGCTCAAGGAGGCGCAGGTGCCGCAGGTGCCGCAGACATTCTTCGATGCTCTCGCGGTGCGTACCTGGTGCGGTCTCGCGTTGCAGGCGCTGGGCCGGGCCCGCGAGGAGATCGACGCGATCAACGTCTTTCCCGTCGCGGACGGCGACACCGGCACGAACCTGTATCTGACGCTGGAGTCGGCCTTCGCGGCCGTCGAGGCGGCGTTCGCGGGGCACGAGGCCGGATCCGGAGCGGAAGCTTTCCCCGGTTCCTCCCGTGCGGCCGCTCCCTCCCTCGCTTCCCTCTCCCCCTCCTCCCCCTCCCTCGCGGATGCCGCGCGCGCGATGGCGCACGGGGCGCTCATCGGGGCGCGGGGCAACTCCGGGACGATCCTGGCGCAGCTGCTGCGGGGCATGGCGCAGGTGTTCGCCGCCGACGGTGAGGTCGCTCACACCGACGCTCGGGGACTGCGACTCGCCCTGCGGCACGCGGCCGACTCCGCCCGCCAGGCCGTGGCCCACCCCGTCGAGGGCACGGTCCTGTCGGTCGCCTCCGCCGCCGCGGACGCGGCCGAGGAGGCCGACGGCGACTGCGGGGCGGTCGCCCGGGCGGCCTATCAGGGGGCGCGCGCGGCCCTGGCCGCTACCCCGGCCCAGTTGGCCGTGCTGGAGCGGGCCGGAGTGGTCGACGCCGGGGGCCGCGGGCTGGTGGCGGTGCTCGGGGCGCTGGTCGAGACACTCACGGGGGAGAGCGGTGACCTCCGGGGCGGCGTCATCCCCGCCTACGCCGGCCTCACCGGCCCTACCGGTCACGTCGGCGATGCCGTCGATGACGGTGATGACGACGGTGATGACGGTGACGACGTCGATGACGCCGCAGCCTGTTCGGACCGGTCCGAGGCTGGGGAGGAGGGCGGTCCCGCCTTCGAGGTGATCTACCTGCTGGAGGCCGACGACGCGGCCGTGACGCGGCTGCGGACACGGCTCGACGCCCTCGGGGACTCGCTCGTCGTGGTCGGCGGCGACGGGCTGTGGAACGTCCATGTCCACGTCGACGACGCGGGCGCCGCCGTCGAGGCGGGCGTCGAGGCCGGACGGCCGTACCGGATCCGGATCACCCACTTCGGTGTCGGCGACGTGCACACCCGCGGCGGCGGACGGCCGCCCCGGGAGCGGGTCCAGCGTGCCGTCGTGGCGGTCGTGCCCGGCGAGGGCCTGGCCGGGTTGTACACCGAGGCGGGCGCCACCACCGTGCTCGCGCGTCCCGGGGAGCCGCCCGCGAGCGGCGAACTCGTCGCCGCCGTGCGCCGGGCCCACGCGCGCGAGGTCGTCCTGCTGCCCAACGACGCGGACCTGCGCCACACCGCGGCCGCGGCGGCCGAGCAGGCCCGCACGGAGGGCATCCGGGTGGCACTGATCCCGACCCGCTCCGCGGTCCAGGGCATCGCCGCGCTCGCCGTGCACGAACCCGACCGGCGCTTCGACGAGGACGTCGTCGCCATGACCTCGGCGGCCGGCGCCACCCGCTACGCCGAGCTCGCCGTCGCCGAACGCCAGTCCTGGACCATGGCCGGCATCTGCCAGGCCGGGGACGTCCTCGGCCTCATCGACGGCGACGTCGCCGTGATCGGGTCCGACGTCCTCGCCACCGCGGAGACCGTGCTGGACCGCATGCTCCAGGCGGGCGGCGAACTGGTCACCATCGTCCTCGGCGACGAGGCGCCCGAGTCCGTCGCGGCACACCTGGAGACGCGCGTACGGGAGACGTATCTCGCCGTCGACACGGTCGTCTACCGGGGCGGTCGGCAGGGGGCACTGCTCCTCATCGGCGTCGAGTAGCCGCGACGGCGGGCGGCCCCCCGAGCAGCAGCCCCCGCTCCGCCCCGCCGGCCTACTTCGCCGTCCCCTCTTCCAGGACCTGGAGCATCTGTTCCGCCTCCGCCCGTCGAGCCTGTGCCGTCTCGTCCTCGGGGGAGGTGTCGGTGCCGTCGGCGTACGTCGTGAGCACCGCACGCGCGCGTGCGGCGGCGTCCGCCGGGCGGCCCAGGTCGGCCTCCAGCCAGCCCGCGGCGAGCTGGGCGGCTGTGCGGCTGTGCCGGCCTTCCGGCCCCAGGGAGTCGAACACGGTGACCGCCTCCGCCACCTGCGCCAGGGCCTCCTCGAACGCGCTCCGGATCGCGTCGTCCCCGGCGTCATCGGAGACGGAGCGTGCCAGCAGGTCGCCGAACTGCCGGCGGGTGTGGCCGAGTTCGGCGACGAGCCGCTCCCGGGCCGCCGCGTCCGCCGCCGCGTCCAGCGCCGTCTCGCACTCGCGCACCGCGCCCGCCATCAGCTCGCGGGCCCCGTCCGTACCCGCCTCGCCGCGCAGCGCCAGCCACGCGCGGGCGCGCAGCGAGCGGACCAGGCCGTGGACGTTGCCGAGGGTGCGCCACAGGTCGCCCGCGCGCGTGTAGGCCCGGTCCGCCTCGGCGGGCAGGCCCGCGTGCCCGAGGTTCTCGGCGGCGAGGTGGGCGAGCGTGGCGTGGTCGTGCTGCTCCGGCCAGTGCCGGGCGATCTCGGCGGCCTGGAGCCGGCGTTCGGCGGCGGCGCGGTGCTCCCCGAGCTCGCTCAGACAGTCGCCGAGCCACCACTGTGTCTGGACGACAGCGCCGTCGCCGTGCGTCTGTGCGGACAGGTCGGGCAGCGCCGACTCCAGCACCTCCGCGGCCTCCGCCCACCGCCCCTGCCGTACCAGGAACCCGCCGAGCTGGTGCCGGGCCCAGGCGCCCAGCGTCGGTCCCTCGCCCGCGTCGTCGGCCCAGTGCGCCGCCTCCAGGGCGTGTTCGGCCGCCTCCTCGGCCTGGCCCCGGCCGCCGAGGACCTCGGCGAGCTGGAGGTGCAGCTGGGCGCGCCCGACCGCCTCCAGGTGCGGGCCGCCGTGCTCCAGGGCCGCGCGCAGCGCGCGCTCCGCCTCCGCCGTGTCGCCCAGGTGATGGGCCAGTCCGGCGAGCCGCGCCTCGTACTCCACCGCGAACCACGGCAGCCCGGCCCCGACGAACGCGGCCGCGGCCCGGGCGAACAGCTCCGCACCCGCCGGGGCGTCCCCGGTCAGGGCCGCCAGCTCCGCGAGCATCGCCTGGGACTCGGCGGCCCGCGAGGCGAGCCGTACGTCGTCCCCCGCGTGCCCGTCGACGAGCGCGAGCACCTCATGCGCGGCCGCCTCGGCCTCGGCCAGGTCCGACCCCGGCGGGGGACCGTCGGTCTCGTGCACCCGCCGCATCAGGATCCGCGCCCGCGCCATCAGCACGGACGCCGCCTGCCGTATGCCCGTGGCGTCCCGCGTATAGAGCGCGAGCACCTCGTCGTAGGGGCCCGTGACCGCGACGACCGCTTCGTCCAGCTCGCCGGTGAGGGCTCGCACGTACGACGCACGCGCGCGTGCCGCCAACGCCTCCCCGGGGTCGCCCGCCTCCGCGTACAGCTCGGCGGCGCGCTCGAACAGCTCGGCACCCTCGGGGCCCGCGTCCATCGCCCGGTGATCGGCGATCTCGGCCCGGTCGCGCGCGTCGAGCTCGACGCCCTCGGCGGCCCGGGAGACCGCGGCCCACGCCTCCACGGCGTTCGGCTGGAGGGTGTCCGACAGCCGGCGCGCCTCGGTGAGCAGCGCGGCGAGGTCGGGTTCGCCCGCCGGTTCGGCCGGGGGCGGCGGCACGGGCGTGACGGCGGCAGCCGGCCGGGCTCCGCGCACCCCCAGCGGCAGCCGCTCCACCAGCGGACGTTGTGCCATCCGCGTGCGGGCCCGCTCACTGACGTACGACGTGTCGTTGCGCGCGTCGAAGCGCTCGGCGAGTGCGAGGGCCTCCACGCGCGCGTGCTCCGCGAGCTCGACCGCCGTCCACGCGCGGCCCGCCGGGCCCGGTACCCGCTGCTCGCCGAGCCCGAGCTCGCTGAGGCGGTTCATCAGGAGGGAGACCACCGCCATGAACTCCAGCCTGCTGCGCGGGTGCCCGGTGTCCGTGAAGTACGCCGGCCGCTCCGCCAGCAGTTCCAGTCCGCGCGCCTCGTTGCCGGTCAGCGCGCAGAACTCCACATGGTCCGCGTACGCGCCGCGCATGCTCTCCATGGAGCGTACGAGCCGGAAACCCCGCAGATGGTTGGCGCGCGCCTCGTCGAGGCGGTCCAGGCGCAGCAGGGGCAGCAGGGAGGAGGCGAGGACGGTGTGCGGTTCGTGGGCGCAGGAGAACTCGCCGTCCAGGACCGGCCGCCACAGTTCGAGTGCCTCGGCGTCCCGCGCCCGCTCCGACTGCCACCAGCCCTGCCCGTGCAGCTCGCACGCGTGGCAGTCGGCCATGGTGTCGCGGTCGGCGGCCAGCCACGCGGCGTACGCCCGCTCGGCCCGTTCGACGTCCCCGACGTGCGCGGCCACGCTGAACTCCGCGCCGCGCACCGCCCGCTCGGAGTGGCCCGCCAGCCGGTAGCGGTGCTCCATCTCGCCGAGCCACTTCTCCACCGAGGCCAGCGGCACGTGCGGCTGGTCCAGCATCCCGGACGACATCCACTTGAAGACCCAGTGCAGCGAATGCGTCTCGTACTCGTCGAAGTCCTCGGGCCGCTCGTCCCACATGCGCAGCAGCCGCGCGAACGGGACGAACATCTTGTCCTTCTCGGAGCTGTAGTTGTAGACCTTCAGCTGGTGCCCGAGCGCCTCGATCACGGCGAGCGGGATGTTCAGCCGCTCCGCCTCGGTGAGCAGTTGCTCCGCGCGCGCGTTTCGGGCCGGCCCCTCCGGCTCCTCGCCGTTCTCCGCCATCGCCCGGCGGAGGGAGTCGAAGTCCGTGATCTCACTCATCAGTGACCGTCCTCGCCGTGGGTGGCCCACTCCAGCAGGCCGATGAACGCCCGGTTCAGCAGCGCCGAGTCGGCGGGCCGCAGCGGGCGCTGCGCCATCAGCAGCGCCTGCCCGTACAGGGACTCCGTGGCGGTGCCGATCAGCTCCGCGTCACGCAGCGAACTGATCCTGCGGATCAGCGGATTGAGGTGGTTGAGCACCAGACGCGCGCGTGGGGCGCTGCCGCGCAGCGACCCCAGGATGCCCGCCCACAGGTCGTCGGCCCGCTCCTCGGCCTCCGCCCGCGCCTGCTCGTGCCGGGCCGCCCGGTCGTCCAGGTGCAGCGCGGGCACGGACAGCGGATGGAAGGCACGCAGGACGACGTCACAGCCCAGCGGGTCGAGCTTCGCCCGCGCGGCCGCCAGGAAGCCGGAGAGCGCCAGCTCCTCGGCGGGGTCGACCGCGTCCAGGTGGGCGGTCACGGTGTCCGCGTCCAGCTCCGCGACCACCGTCTGCGGCCGCACCGACGGCAGGGCCTCGACGAGCTCGCTGTCGTACGTGTAGCCGCCGTTGATCACTCCGACCCCCTGCGCGGAGGCGATCGGCGCGACCTGCCGGTACTCCTCGACGGTCCGCGTGAAGTGCACCACCGGGTGCCGCTGCGCGAACTCCTCCAGGGACAGCCGCCCGTCGGTCGTCTCGAAGGGGAGCCAGGGCAGCATCGTGCGCAGCATCTCGCTGTCGTGCCGCGCGAGCGACTTCACGCCCAGGTGGTGCACCGACAGGAAGGCCGCCAGCCGCTCCGGGTCACCGGTCGCCAGCCCGGTCAGCCACGAGCGAATCCTTTCGCCGAGCGCCTCGCGCACCGCGGCCAGCGTCTCGTCCTCGTACAGCGACTCGCGCGAGGCCGTGGGCCGCAGACTGTCCGTGTCCAGGACACAGCGCACGAAGAAGGCCCAGTCGGGCAGCAACTGCTCGCCCCGCTCGGTCAGCAGCATGCCCTTGAGGTGGACACGATGACCGGCCCGCTGGGCCGGACTGACCGCCGACGGCAGCACATAGGCCACACCGCGGATCCCGGCCAGCGGCACGTCCAGGTCGATCGAGTCCAGCGGAGTGAACCCGAACAGCCCGTGACAGTGCCGGGCCAGGGCCACCCGCCGGGTGGCGGGGGACGGATACGGCCGGTCCCACGGCGCCGGCAGGTCGGTGACCGCCTCCTCGCCCACCCGCACGTCGTACGGCAGCAGCGAACCGAAGTCCCGGGCCAGCGCCAGGACACGCGCCTCGGCCAGCCACTCCCGGGCCCCGGCCCGTGCCACCAGGTGCACGGTGGTGCCCGGCTCGGGCCGGGCCTCGTCCGGCAGTGTCCGCACGGTGTACGAACCGTCGTCCGTCGCCGTCCACTCCACGGGCGGGGCCTGCGGCGTACGGGCGCTACGGCTGACCACCCGGATCCGCTCGGCGACCACGAAACAGGCCAGCAGACCGATGCCGAACTGCCCGAGGAAGTCGGAGCGGGCCTCCTGGAGGCCCTCGGCCCGCTTGGAGCTGCGGCCGATGGTGGCCAGCAGGTTGTGCACGTCGGCCTCGGTCAGGCCGACCCCGGAGTCCTCGATCCGGAGGGCGCCGTCCGTCACGAACAGCCGCACCCGGGCAGGTGCGTCCGGCTGTTCGGCCCGCCGTGCGGTGATCGCGTCCACCGCGTTCTGCAACAGCTCGCGCAGGTAGACCTTGGGGCTGGAGTAGAGGTGATGGGACAGCAGGTCAACCAGACCACGCAGGTCGACCTGGAACGTATGAGGTGACTGGGATGCCTGAGATGACTGTGAGGTCTGGGAGTCCATCGTCGCAGCGCCGCGGGTCGGGGGAGGCTCGGCGGCGCGGGGTCGGGCGGTCCCGGTGGGGCAGTGACCGCGGGGGATGGCCGGAGCGCGCCATCCTAGAGCCCGAACAGCCCGTCTGACCAGGGGATTCCCGAGACGTATACGGCAATGTCAGTGGTGTGGTGTGCAATGGATCTCGTGCCCGCACTGCAAGAACCCCTCAAAAAGGTGCTCGGCCCCGCCACCGCGAAGGTGATGGCCGAGCACCTCGGCCTGCACACCGTCGGCGACCTCCTGCACCACTACCCCCGCAGATACGAGGAGCGGGGCCAGCTCACCCACCTCGCCGACCTGCCCATGGACGAGCACGTCACCGTGGTCGCCCAGGTCGCCGACGCCCGCCTGCACACCTTCGCCTCGGCCAAGGCCCCCCGCGGAAAGGGCCAGCGCCTGGAGGTGACCATCACGGACGGCAGCGGCCGGCTCCAACTGGTCTTCTTCAACAACGGCGTCCACAAGCCGCACAAGGAACTCCTGCCGGGCACGCGCGCGCTGTTCGCGGGCAAGGTCTCCCTCTTCAACCGTCGCGTCCAGCTCATGCACCCGGCCTACGAACTGCTGCGCGGCGACGGGGACGGCGCCGAGGAAGCCGTCGAGAGCTGGGCCGGTGCCCTCATCCCGCTCTACCCCGCCACCGCCAAACTGGAGTCCTGGAAGATCGGCAAGGCGGTCCAGACCGTCCTGCCCAGTGCCCAGGAGGCCCTCGACCCGCTCCCGGACTCCCTGCGCGAGGGCCGCGGCCTGGTCTCCCTCCCCGAGGCCCTGCTCAAGATCCACCGCCCGCACACCAAGGCGGACGTCGCCGACGCCCGCGCCCGCCTGAAGTGGGACGAGGCCTTCGTCCTCCAGGTCGCCCTGGCCCGCCGCCGCCACGCCGACGCCCAACTCCCCGCGGTCCCCCGCAGACCCGCCGCCGACGGCCTGCTCACCGCCTTCGACGACCGGCTTCCCTTCACCCTCACCGACGGCCAGCGAAAGGTCTCCAAGGAGATCTTCGACGACCTCGCCACGGACCACCCAATGCACCGGCTGCTCCAAGGAGAGGTCGGTTCGGGAAAGACGATGGTCGCCCTGCGCGCCATGCTCGCCGTGGTCGACGCCGGCGGTCAGGCCGCGATGCTCGCGCCCACCGAGGTGCTCGCCCAACAGCACCACCGGTCGATCACCGAGATGATGGGCGAACTGGCCGAGGGCGGCATGCTCGGCGGGGCCGAGCGGGCCACCAAGGTCGTGCTGCTCACCGGGTCGATGGGCGCGGCCGCCCGGCGCAAGGCGCTGCTCGACCTGGTCACCGGCGAGGCCGGGATCGTGATCGGCACGCACGCGCTGATCGAGGACAAGGTGCAGTTCCACGATCTCGGACTGGTCGTCGTGGACGAACAGCACCGGTTCGGGGTCGAACAGCGCGACGCCCTGCGCGGCAAGGGCAAGCAGCCACCGCATCTGCTGGTCATGACCGCCACCCCCATCCCGCGGACCGTCGCGATGACCGTCTTCGGCGATCTGGAGACCTCCGTCCTCGACCAGCTCCCCGCCGGGCGCTCACCCATCGCCAGCCATGTCGTCCCGGCCGCCGAGAAGCCGCACTTCCTGGCGCGGGCCTGGGAGCGCGTGCGCGAGGAAGTGGACAAGGGGCACCAGGCGTACGTCGTCTGTCCGCGGATCGGCGACGAGGACGACGGCCCCAAGGCCGCCAGGAAGAAGCAGTCGCCCGAGGACGAGGCGGAGAAACGGCCCCCGCTCGCGGTCCTCGACGTGGCCGCCCAGCTCGCCCGCGGCCCCCTCCAGGGGCTCACGGTGGATGTGCTGCACGGCCGGATGCCACCGGACGACAAGGACGCCGTCATGCGCCGGTTCGCCGCCGGCGACACCGACGTCCTGGTCGCCACCACCGTCATCGAGGTCGGGGTGAACGTGCCGAACGCCACCGCGATGGTGATCATGGATGCCGACCGGTTCGGCGTCTCCCAGCTCCACCAGCTGCGCGGCCGCGTCGGCCGCGGCTCGGCCGCGGGGCTGTGCCTGCTGGTCAGCGAGATGCCGGAGGCGAGTGCGGCCCGCCAGCGGCTGAACGCGGTGGCGTCCACCCTGGACGGCTTCGAGCTCTCCCGTATCGACCTCGAACAGCGCCGCGAGGGCGATGTGCTCGGCCAGGCCCAGTCCGGCGCCCGCTCCAGCCTGCGCGTGCTCGCCGTCATCGAGGACGAGGAGGTCATCGCGCAGGCCCGCGAGGAGGCCGCGGCCGTCGTCGCCGCCGACCCCGAGCTGGAGCACCTGCCCGGCCTGCGCACGGCCCTGGACGCCCTCCTGGACGAGGAGCGGGAGCAGTACCTGGACAAGGGCTGAGCCGGCGCCCGAGGGGCCTTAGGCGGCCTTGGGGGCCCGCGACCGGGAAGATCCGGGGCTGCACGCTGGCCGCACCTCGGCCGCGACCGGTCGCGGCCGGACCACGACCGTGCCGCGTCAGCCGTCAGCCGTCAGCGGTGGGCGGTGGGCGGTGGGCGGTCGGCCGTCGGAGCCCGGCGGTCCGCCGTCGGCCGTGGGCGGCCCGCGCCCGGCGGCCCGCCCTCCGCAGCCCGCGCCCCGGCGGATCGCCCTGTGCCCTCCGCGGCCCGCACCCGGCCGTCCGCCGTCGGTCCTGCGCCCTCCGCGGCCCGCACCCGTCCGTCCGCCGTCCGCTATCCGTCATCCGCGGCCCGCACCCGGCCGTCCGCGTCCGCGGCCCGCACCCGGCCCTGCGCCCTCCGCCCTCCGCCCTCCGCGGTCCGCACCCGGCCCTGCGCCCTGCGCGGCCCGCACCCGTCCGTCCGCCGTCCGCCCTGCGCCCTGCGCGGCCCGCACCCGTCCGTCCGCCGTCCGCCCTGCGCCCTGCGCGGCCCGCAGCCGGCCGTCCGCCCTGCGCCCTGCGCGGCCCGCAGCCGGCCGTCCGCCCTGCGCCCTCCGCGGCCCGCAGCCGGCCGTCCGCCGTCCGCCCTCCGCGGCCCGCAGCCGGCCGTCCGCCGTCCGTCATCCGCGGCCCGCACCCCGCCGTCCGCCCTGCGCCCTCCGCCCTGCGCCCTCCGCCATCCACGGCCCTCACCCGGCGGTCCGCCCTCCGCCATCCGCCATCCGCCGTCCGCGGCCCGCGCGCGGCGCGGCCGCCTGCCAGACTGGACCTGTACGCACCCCCACGGACAAGGACCCCAGATGACCCGCGTGATCGCCGGCACGGCCGGCGGACGCCGCCTCGCCGTCCCGCCGGGCACAGGCACCCGCCCCACCTCCGACCGCGCGCGCGAGGGACTCCTGTCCACCTGGGAGTCCCTGCTCGGCGGCCCGCTCAACGGCGAACGGGTCCTCGACCTGTACGCCGGTTCGGGCGCCGTCGGTCTGGAAGCACTCTCCCGGGGCGCGGGCCACACCCTGCTGGTGGAGGCCGACGCCCGCGCGGCCCGCACGGTCCGCGAGAACGTGAAGAGCCTGGGGCTGCCCGGCGCCGAGGTCAGATCGGGCAAAGCGGAGCAGATCGTCCAGTCGCCGTCGCCCGCGGAGCCGTACGACATCGTCTTCCTGGACCCCCCGTACGCCGTCTCGGACGACGATCTTCGCGAGATCCTGCTCACACTCCGCACCGGGGGCTGGCTCGCGGGGGAAGCGCTCGTCACCGTGGAGCGCAGCACCAGAGGCGGCGAATTCCGGTGGCCGGGCGGTTTCGAAGCCCTCCGGGCCCGTCGTTACGGCGAGGGCACCTTTTGGTACGGTCGCGCCGCCTCTACGTGCGAAGACGCACGATGACCGGACCGGAGAGCGAGGGATCCCAGTTGCGCCGCGCCGTCTGTCCCGGGTCGTTCGACCCCATCACCAACGGACACCTCGACATCATTGGCCGCGCCTCGCGTCTGTACGACGAGGTCTATGTCGCGGTGATGATCAACAAGTCCAAGAAGGGCCTGTTCGAGATCGACGAGCGGATCGACCTCATCCGTGAGGTCACCGCCGACTACGGGAACGTGCGGGTCGAGGCCTTCCACGGCCTTCTTGTCGATTTCTGCAAGCAACGTGACATCCCGGCCATCGTCAAGGGCCTGCGCGCTGTCAGCGACTTCGACTACGAGCTTCAGATGGCCCAGATGAACATCGGCCTCTCGGGCGTGGAGACCCTCTTCGTGCCCACCAACCCCACGTACAGTTTCCTGTCGTCCTCCCTGGTCAAGGAGGTGGCGACCTGGGGTGGCGACGTCTCCCACCTGGTCCCGGCGGTGGTCTTCGAGGCGCTCGCCCAGCGCCTGGAGAAGGACTGACCCCGGCTTCGGGGCGGGTACGGAGACGCCCGGCGGCCCTGACAGCCCGTCACCCGGTGTCGGTCGGACAGCCCATGGCCGTACAGTCGTTCCGTCCGTCTCCAACCCAGCTGTAGAGAGTGGCGAGCACACGATGGACGTGCAGAAGAAGCTCGACGAGGTCGTCGCGACGGTCTCCGGTGCCCGGTCGATGCCGATGTCGGCCTCGTGCGTGATCAACCGCGCCGAGCTGCTCTCGATGCTCGAGGAGCTGCGCGAGGCACTGCCCGGCTCCCTCGCGCAGGCCCAGGAGCTGATCGGCGACCGTGAGCACATGGTCGAGCAGGCCCGCCAGGAGGCCGAGCGGATCATCTCGACGGCGCACGCCGAGCGCGGTTCGCTGATCTCCGACACCGAGGTCGCCCGCCGCTCCCAGTCGGAGGCCGACCGGATCCTCGGCGAGGCGCACAAGGAAGCCGAGGAGGTCCGCGCCGAGGCCGACGACTACGTCGACTCCAAGCTCGCCAACTTCGAGGTCGTCCTCACCAAGACCCTCGGTTCCGTCGGCCGTGGCCGCGAGAAGCTCCTCGGCACCGGCCCGGGCCTGGACGAGCAGGGCTACGAGGACGAGGACGCCCCCGAGCGCAGCCACGACCCGGAGACCCTGCGCCGGGACGCGGACGCGTACGTCGACACCAAGCTCGGCGCCTTCGAGGCGGTGCTCGCCAAGACCCTGGAGGCCGTCGGCCGCGGCCGGCAGAAGCTGCACGGCCGGATCGCCACCGACGACCTCGGCGCCCTCGCCGACGACACCTCGACCTTCCAGCACTCCAGCGACGCCGACTACCTCGCCGACCTCGCCGCCGTCGCGGACCGCCCGGCCGAGCCGGCGCAGCAGGCCCAGCCCGCGCAGCCGCAGTACGACCAGCAGCCCGTACAGCCGGCCTACGGCTACCAGCAGCAGCCGGACCCCTACGGCGGCTACCAGCAACCGGCCTACGGCCAGCAGGACGCCTACGGCTACCAGCAGGCGGATCCCTACGCCCCGGCCTTCGACTACGGCCAGCAGGGCGGGGTTCCCGCGCAGGGCTACGACGCCCAGCAGGGCGCGTACGACCCGCACCAGGCCCAGCAGCACCAGGTCCAGCAGGGCTACGCGCTCGAGGAGGCCAGCCTCTTCGACACCAGCATGATCAGCGCCGAGCAGCTGCGGGCCTATGAGCAGGAGCGGGGCCTGTAGACCCTCCTCGACCGCGGTCGTGTCGCCGGTCGGTGGCCGGGAGGGAACACCGGATTGGGCCGAGAGCGAAAGGTCCAGTATCCTGGCTCTTCGGTCGCGTGTACGTCCGCGATCAGCGCTGCCCGGCGACACCGAAGGGCGGCGTCCCCCGAGCTCAGCAGATCGAAAGCAGGAATGGCTCTGAACGCCCGCCTCGACCACCGCAACCCTCTCGTGTTCGACACACACGAGCTGGGGCGGCGGCCCGGCGCGCTCCAGCGCCTGACCCGCACGATCGACGCTCCCCGTGATCTCGGGATCGCGGAGGTCATCGGAGTGCCGGAAGGCGCCCCGGTGGAGCTCGAACTCCGACTCGAGTCGGTCATGGAAGGGGTGCTTGTCACAGGCACCGCCCGTGCACAGGCCGAGGGGGAGTGCGTAAGGTGTCTGGAGCCGCTCGGGCTGGCGCTCGAAGCGGAATTCCAGGAGATGTTCTCGTACCCTGACGCCGACGACCGTGGCCGCCCCAAGGCGGAACCGGCCGACGACGCCGAGGAAGACGAGGACAGACTCTTCATCGAGGACGGCCTGTTCGACCTCGAACCCGTGCTGCGGGATGCGGTGGTGCTTGCACTGCCGATGCAGCCGGTGTGCCAGGAAGACTGTCCAGGACTGTGCACCCAGTGCGGAGCACGTCTTGCGGACGACCCGGACCACCACCATGACGCCCACGACATCCGCTGGGCGGCACTGCAGGGACTCGCCGGTTCACTCGGAGACGGCGAGAAGGACGAGATGAGCGGCGACGCGCCTCGATCAGCACGCGTCGACGAGAAGCAGGAGAAGTAGCCGTGGCTGTTCCGAAGCGGAAGATGTCGCGCAGCAACACGCGCCACCGCCGGTCGCAGTGGAAGGCTGCGGTCCCCACCCTGGTTGCGTGCGAGCGCTGCCACGAGCCCAAGCTGCAGCACATCGCGTGCCCGTCTTGTGGCACCTACAACAAGCGCCAGGTCCTCGAGGTCTGAGCGGCTGGTGAGAGGCTTCATGTCTGACGCCAAGGCGGAATCGACCGCCAAGAAAAAGGCGGACAACACGGCGGCCTCGTCCCACACGCTGTTGGAAGGGCGGCTCGGGTACAAGCTCGAGTCCGCCCTTCTGGTGCGTGCGCTGACCCACCGTTCGTACGCGTACGAGAACGGCGGTCTGCCGACGAACGAGCGGCTGGAGTTCCTCGGGGACTCCGTGCTCGGTCTCGTCGTCACCGACACGCTGTACACCACCCACCCCGACCTGCCCGAAGGCCAACTGGCCAAGTTGCGGGCCGCGGTGGTCAACTCGCGTGCGCTGGCGGAGGTCGGCCGTGGCCTCGACCTGGGTTCCTTCATCCGGCTCGGCCGTGGTGAAGAGGGCACGGGCGGCCGGGACAAGGCGTCCATCCTCGCCGACACCCTGGAAGCGGTGATCGGCGCGGTCTATCTCGACCAGGGCCTCGACGCGGCGTCCGAACTGGTGCATCGCCTGTTCGACCCGCTGATCGAGAAGTCCTCGAATCTCGGTGCCGGCCTGGACTGGAAGACCAGTCTCCAGGAGCTCACCGCGACCGAAGGGCTCGGCGTGCCCGAGTACCTGGTCACGGAGACCGGTCCGGATCACGAGAAGACCTTCACCGCTGCCGCCCGCGTCGGAGGCGTCTCGTACGGCACCGGCACCGGCCGCAGCAAGAAGGAGGCGGAGCAGCAGGCCGCCGAGTCCGCCTGGCGGTCCATCCGGGCCGCCGCGGACGAGCGAGCCAAGGCGGCAGCCGCGGAAGCCACCGCAGTCGCGGAAGCCACCGCGGTCGCGGAGGCCACCGCGGTCGCGGAATCCACCGCGGTCGCCGAAGCCGGCCCCGAGTCGGCATCCGCCTGACCGAACAGCGCAGCCGAGCGCCCGTCCCCGCCCGGGGCGGGCGCTCGGCTCATCCACCGGTTGTCACGGGGGTCGCATGCCCGAGTTGCCCGAGGTCGAGGTCGTACGGCGCGGTCTGGAGCGGTGGGTCGCCCACCGGACGGTCGCCGACGCCGAGGTGCTGCATCCACGCGCGGTCCGCCGTCACCAGGCCGGCGCCGACGACTTCACGCACCGCCTCAAGGGCCACCGGATCGGCGTTCCCAGCCGCCGCGGCAAATACCTCTGGCTGCCCCTGGAGGACACCGACCAGGCCGTGCTGGCCCACCTCGGCATGAGCGGCCAGCTCCTGGTCCAGCCGCACGCGGCGCCCGACGAGAAGCACCTGCGCATCCGGGTCCGTTTCACCGACGTCCAGGACACCGAACTCCGCTTCGTCGACCAGCGCACCTTCGGCGGTCTGTCGCTGCACGACACCGCACCCGACGGACTGCCCGACGTCATCGCGCACATCGCCCGCGACCCGCTCGACCCGCTGTTCGACGACGCGGCCTTCCACCAGTCGCTGCGCCGCAAGCGCACCACCATCAAGCGGGCCCTGCTCGACCAGTCGCTGATCAGCGGCGTCGGCAACATCTACGCCGACGAAGCACTGTGGCGGGCCCGCCTCCACTACGAGCGCCCCACCGCGAGCCTCACCCGTCCGCGCACCGCCGAACTCCTGGGCCACGTAAGGGACGTGATGAACGCCGCGCTCGCCGTCGGCGGCACGAGCTTCGACAGCCTGTACGTCAACGTCAACGGCGAATCGGGCTACTTCGACCGGTCGCTGGACGCGTACGGCCGCGAGGGACTGCCCTGCAAGCGGTGTGCCACGCCGATGCTCCGCCGCGCCTGGATGAACCGCTCCAGCTATTTCTGCCCGAAGTGTCAGCGGGCGCCGCGCGTCTCGTCGTAGGACTCACGCGCCGCCAGTACGTCGTCCATGCCGCCCTCCAGAACCTGGATGAGGGCCAGCAGCCGTTGGGCGACCTCGCTGCCCAGCGGCGTCAGTTCGTAGTCCACCCGGGGCGGGTTGGTCGACTGTGCCTCGCGCAGGACCAGGCCGTCGCGCTCCAGCGCGTGCAGTGTCTGGGAGAGCATCTTCTCGCTCACGCCCTCGACGCGGCGGCGCAGCTCGTTGAACCGCAGTGAGCCCTCGTACAGGGCTCCGAGCGTGAGCGTGCCCCAGCGTCCCGTGACGTGTTCCAGCGCCTCGCGCGAGGGACAGGCCTTGGCGAACACGTCGTACGGGAGGTTCTGGTCCTCCGTGCGCTCCTGCGTGCTGGTCATGTGCCAAGCCTACGCGAATGCAGCGCTAACCAACAGGTTGCACTATCTAGAAGTTAGTGCTTTCCTTTTGGCATCGCCGGTGAGCTGCGCCGCCGCTTCGCCGTGCTGCTTCCTTCCGTCTTCCGAGGAGTACCTGACGTGACCACCCCTGTTGTCTCCATCGCCTACCACTCCGGCTACGGCCACACCGCCGTCCTCGCCGAAGCCGTCCGGACCGGAGCCGCCGAGACGGGCGCCGAGGTGCACCTGATCAAGGTCGACGAGATCACCGACGAGCAGTGGGCCGCGCTCGACGGCTCGGACGCGATCGTGTTCGGCTCGCCGACCTACATGGCCACCGCGTCCGGTGCCTTCCACGTCTTCGCCGAGGCGTCCTCGAAGCGCTGGTACGGGCAGGACTGGAAGGACAAGCTGGCGGCCGGCTTCACCAACTCCGGTTCCAAGAACGGCGACAAGCTGCACACCCTGCAGTTCTTCCAGCTCCTCGCCGCCCAGCACGGCATGAACTGGGTCAACCTCGGTCTGCTCCCCGGCTGGAACAGCAGCACGGGCACCGAGCACGACCTCAACCGCCTCGGGGTCTTCGTGGGCGCCGCGGGGCAGACGAACGTCGACGAGGGTCCGGACGCCGTCCACAAGGCGGACGTGGCGACGGCGGAACACCTGGGCCGCCGGGTCGCCGAGACCGCGAGGACCTTCCGCCAGGGCCGCACGGCCGCCTGAGCGGGGCCCGGGGCGGGGGAGCGGAGTCCCGTGGCCGATGAGGTGAAGGGCCGGGTCTGCGACCTCGGCGTGGGTCGTCGTCGGGCACCGTTCGACGGTCGCTTCTCGGGCCGGCGCCGACAGCCGGTGGCGCTGCCGCGTCGACGTTCGAACGCACCGGGGTCGTGTGGCGTGCGGTGAGCCCCGTACCGGGCCGCCGTTGACCGCGTCTTCGGTGACGACGATCCTGCGGAGGGCGGCCCCGAGACGGCCCGGTCAGGTAAGCAGGTCGCTGACCCGCGGTTGTCTCAGTACCCGAAGTCCTGCGTCCACCACGGGCCGCCCTCGCCCAGGTGCACTCCGACGCCCAGCGTCTGGAAATCGCAGTTCAGGATGTTGGCCCGGTGGCCGGGGCTGTTCATCCAGGCGTTCATGACGGCGGCCGCGTCGGCCTGGCCGCGGGCGATGTTCTCGCCGCCGAGGTCGCTGATGCCGGCCTTCGCGGCCCGGTCCCACGGCGTGGCGCCGTCCGGGTCGGTGTGGTCGAAGAAGTTCCGCTGGGCCATGTCCTCGCTGAAGGCCTCGGCCAGGTCCGTCAGCGCGCCGTTCGCGGTGACGGCGCTGCAACCGACCTTCGCCCGCTCCTCGTTGACGAGCTTCAGCACCTCCGCCTCGGCCTGGGCCGTCGCGGAGACCGTCACCGGGGCGCTGGACTGCCGCGGCTCCTTCGTGGCCGTCGGCTCGGTCGACGGCGTGGTCTTGGGCGCGCTGGGCGTCGCCGTCGGCGCCTTCGACTCCGTCTCGGTCGGCGCCGGCGTGCTCGCGGACGCCGAGGGGGCGGCCGCCGGCGAGGTCGCGCGGCCGGCGTCGCGACTGGTCGCCGAGCCGTCCTCGCGTCCGGCCGCGGTGCCGGAGGCGCCGCCCTGCTCGGTCGCCACGTTGGAAGGGGAGTCCGCGGCCTGCACGTTGTCGCTGCTGCCCGAGCCGCCGCCGAGCTTGTAGTTCTCCAGGCCGGGCACCACGCCGGAGGCGACGGCGACCGTGCCCAGCGCGACCGCGGCCGAGACGCCGAGCAGACCGCTGCGGACCGGAGTCACGGTCCGCTTCTTGCGGCGGCGGTGCGCGGAGCGCCGGGCCCCCGCGTCGGGGGAGAAGGCGTCGGACCCGAAGCCGCCGGATATGAAGTCGCTGGGCGAGAGGCGATCGGACGTGAGGCCGCTGGGCGAGAGACGGTCGGACGCGAGACCGCTGGACGGGCGGCGGTCGGCGGCGGGCCCGTCGGAGGCGAGACGGTCGCGACGGTCGGAGGCGGGACGGTCGGACGCGAAGCCGGCGGACGAGAGGCGGTCCGAGCCGAAGCCGGCGGACGAGAGGCGGTCCGAGCCGAAGCCGGCGGACGAGAGGCGGTCCGAGCCGAAGCCGTCGGACGCGAAATCGTCGGCCCCGTAGGGACCCGATCCGTAGCCGCCCGACCCGTGGCTGCCCGGGAGGTGGCCGCCCGACACGAAACCGGCGGACGGGAAGCCGTCCGCCGGGAAGATCGCGGTGTCGTCGGTGCGCGGGCGGTCCTCGTCCGCGGCGAAGAGGTAGGCGTCGCTCCTCGCGGTGGTCTCGGCGTAGGCCTCCGGGTTCAGGTAGGGCGCTATGCCCATTGTGCTGGGGCCGTCGCCGTACGAGTCCTGCGACCCCCGGACGCCGTGGCTCCCGGTGTAAGAGCCCTGCGTCTCCGTGACCCCCGTGGCGGCGCGGCCGGCGGCGGAGCGTCGGTGGCGTCCCATGTTCTGGCCTTCCTCGTCCATGCGGTCGACCCGGGCCCGTCCCGAGTCCCGATGGCCGCCCCCCCCAGTGCTTCCCGCGCACCATGGGACGACCTGTCTCACTCGATCGAGTGAGTTTCATATGAGATTCATTGGGTGGGGACGGTACCGCATGACGCTCGGGGAGGAAGTGCCCCGAGTGACATTGGCCGGTTAGGTTGCAGCCATGAGCGAGGATGTGCGACTGGTCGCCTGGGTGCGCGGACGGGTGCAAGGTGTGGGTTTCCGCTGGTTCACCCGGGCCAAAGCGCTGGAGATCGGCGGCCTGAGTGGCTTTGCTCTCAATCTGGGCGACGGACGCGTACAGGTGGTGGCCGAGGGGACGCGCGAGGGCTGCGAGGGACTCCTCGGCTGGCTCCACGGTGACGACACGCCCGGACGCGTCGACGGTGTCACCGAGATCTGGGACACACCCCGCGGTGGCTACGACGGCTTCGCCATTCGCTGAGCCCGTTCCGCGTGGAACCGCTGGCGGAAGCGGAGGGGTGTGCCACTGGCACGTGCCCCCAGCAGAAATTGCCTGGTGGTTGCCAAGAACCGCTTGCGGTGGCAAGCTCCGCACGTAAGGATGATCGCCACGCCCCGAGGGGCCCGCAGGAGTCGCGACGTCGCCGTTCTGAGGCCGCGTGCACCGGGTCGCCCGCCAATACGGGGCGTGATCGTGTTGACCGTCAAACTTTTTGGTGAGACGCTGAAAGCCCCGCGCACCTTAGCTGTTTGGCATGGATGAACGGCAACACGAACTCAAGAGTGCCAAGCACCGCGGGTGCGAATCCCTCACGACCCACACCGCTTCGGTCGGTCACTCAGTGTGGAGGACCATCCATCATGGCAAAGGCGCTTCTCGGTTACGTCGGCGGCTCCGACCCTCGACTCCTCGCCGAGATGCGACGGCTCCAGCAGCGCGTACAGGACCTGGAATCCGAGCTCGTACGGATCCAGGCCGAGAACGAGACGCTGACGGCTGCCGCTTCTCACGACAGGATCATGGAGAGCATCGACGCACACCAGGCGGAGCCTGCGCTCACCTGATCGCTGCATCGCTCCACAACAGCACACGCAGTGGTCGGGCGGCCCCGTATCAACCGCTAAGTAGTCAGAGTTTGCAAGGGACGCTTCGGCGTCCCTTCTTTCTGGGCCCCCGTCCGCCCTGCGCCGCCTTCTCCGCCCCCGCGCATCCTTTCACCGTCTTTAACGTCTGGTGTGCCCTGCACGTTCATGGGTGAAACCGCGGGTTCATGGAGTGAGACATCGCCGGCGGGTAGAGTCCGGCGGCGTGCACCTCAAGGCCCTGACCCTGCGCGGCTTCAAGTCGTTCGCCTCTGCGACCACTCTCCGGTTCGAGCCGGGGATCACCTGTGTCGTGGGGCCCAACGGCTCGGGCAAGTCCAACGTCGTGGACGCGCTCAGCTGGGTCATGGGCGAGCAGGGCGCCAAGTCGCTGCGCGGCGGGAAGATGGAGGACGTCATCTTCGCCGGCACCACCGGCCGCCCGCCGCTGGGCCGCGCCGAGGTGTCCCTGACCATCGACAACTCCGACGGGGCGCTCCCCATCGAGTACGCCGAGGTCACCATCACGCGGATCATGTTCCGCAACGGCGGCAGCGAGTACCAGATCAACGGTGACACGTGCCGTCTCCTCGACATCCAGGAACTCCTGTCCGACTCCGGCATCGGCCGCGAGATGCACGTGATCGTCGGCCAGGGCCAGCTCGACTCCGTCCTGCACGCCGACCCCATGGGCCGGCGCGCGTTCATCGAGGAGGCCGCGGGCGTCCTCAAGCACCGCAAGCGCAAGGAGAAGGCGCTGCGGAAACTGGACGCGATGCAGGCCAACCTCGCGCGCGTGCAGGACCTGACGGACGAACTGCGGCGGCAGCTGAAGCCCCTGGGCCGGCAGGCGGCGGTCGCGCGCCGGGCCGCGGTGATCCAGGCAGACCTGCGCGACGCGCGCCTTCGGCTGCTGGCCGACGATCTCGTACGGCTGCGCGAGGCGCTCAACGTCGAGGTCGCCGACGAGGCCGCACTGAAGGAACGCAAGGAGGCCGCAGAGCAGGAGCTCAGGAAGGCCCTCCAGCGCGAGGCCGTGCTGGAGGACGAGGTCCGCCGGCTCAGCCCGCGCCTCCAGCGAGCCCAGCAGACCTGGTACGTGCTCTCCCAGCTCGCCGAGCGGGTGCGCGGCACGATCTCGCTGGCCGACGCGCGGGTGAAGAGCGCGACCTCCGCACCCCCGGAGGAGCGGCGCGGCCGCGACCCCGAGGACCTGGAGCGCGAGGCCGCCCGGGTCCGCGAGCAGGAGGCCGAGCTGGAGGCCGCCCTGGAGGCGGCGCAGCACGCCCTGGACGACACCGTCGCCCACCGCGCGGACCTGGAGCGGGAACTCGCTGTCGAGGAACGGCGCCTGAAGGACGTGGCCCGCGCCATCGCGGACCGCCGGGAGGGGCTGGCCCGGCTGAACGGCCAGGTCAACGCGGCCCGTTCGCGAGCCGCCTCCGCCCAGGCCGAGATCGACCGGCTGGCCGCCGCCCGGGACGAGGCCCAGGAGCGGGCCGTCGCCGCGCAGGAGGAGTACGAGACGCTCAAGGCCGAGGTCGACGGGCTCGACGCCGGGGACGTCGAACTCGCCGGGCAGCACCAGGCGGCGAAGGAACAGCTCGCCCACGCCGAGGCCGCCCTGAGCGCCGCCCGCGAGGCGGCCACCGCGGCGGAACGCAGCCGGGCCGCGACCCGGGCCCGCCACGAGGCCCTCGCCCTGGGGCTGCGCCGCAAGGACGGCACCGGCGCGCTGCTGGGCGCGCAGGACCGCCTCACCGGCCTGCTCGGTCCGGCCGCCGAACTGCTGACGGTCACTCCCGGGCACGAGGTCGCGCTGGCCGCCGCCCTCGGCGCCGCCGCCGACGCCATCGCCGTGACCGGCCCGTCCGCCGCCGCCGACGCCATCCGCCTGCTGCGCAAGCAGGACGCGGGACGGGCGGCACTGCTGCTGAACGACGCCCCCGACGACGTAGCGCCGAGCCCCGGGACGTCCGGACCGCCCTTCGCCGCCGACCTGGTCCGCGCCCCGGCCGAGCTAGTGCCCGCCGTACGACGGCTGCTGCGCGGGATCGTCGTCGTCGGCACCCTCGAAGACGCCGAGGATCTCGTCCATGCCCGCCCCGAGCTCACCGCCGTCACCGCCGAGGGCGACCTGCTGGGCGCGCACTTCG
Source organism: Streptomyces sp. NPDC059582 (assembly GCF_042735715.1). NCBI lineage: Bacteria > Bacillati > Actinomycetota > Actinomycetes > Kitasatosporales > Streptomycetaceae > Streptomyces > Streptomyces sp. NPDC059582. The sequence continues at coordinate 81,795 of NZ_JBHWCC010000021.1, read as the reverse complement.
CGCACGGCGGCTCGGCCGGGGCACCCAGCCTGCTGGAGGTGCAGGCGTCCGTGGACGAGGCCGCCGCCGAGCTCGAGGAGCTGGCGGTGCGGTGCGAGGAGCTGGCCGAGGCGCAGCACGCCACCGCCGAGCGGCGCAAGGAATGTGCCGCGCTGGTCGAGGAGCTGGGGGAGCGGCGCCGGGCCGCCGACCGGGAGAAGTCGGCCGTGGCCCAGCAGCTGGGGCGGCTCGCCGGACAGGCGCGGGGTGCCGCCGGGGAGGCCGAGCGGTCCACGGCGGCGACGGCGCGGGCGCAGGAAGCGCTCGACAAGGCCGTACTGGAGGCCGAGGAGCTCGCCGAACGGCTGGCCGTGGCGGAGGAGATGCCGGTCGAGGAGGAACCGGACACCTCCGTGCGCGACCGGCTCGCCGCCGACGGGGCCAACGCACGGCAGACCGAGATGGAGGCGCGGCTCCAGGTCCGTACGCACGAGGAGCGGGTCAAGGGGCTCGCCGGACGGGCCGACTCGCTGGACCGGGCCGCCCGCGCCGAACGCGAGGCACGCGCGCGTGCGGAGCAGCGGCGAGCGCGGCTGCGGCACGAGGCGGACGTCGCGGAGGCCGTCGCCTCCGGTGCGCGGCAGCTGCTCGCGCACGTCGAGGTCTCCCTCGGCCGGGCGGACGAGGAGCGCACCGCCGCCGAGGCGGCCAAGGCCCGCCGCGAGCAGGAGCTGGCCGCCGCCCGCACCGCCGGACGCGATCTCAAGGCGGAGCTCGACAAGTTGACGGATTCAGTTCACCGGGGCGAGGTACTCGGCGCCGAGAAGCGGCTGCGGATCGAGCAGCTGGAGACCAAGGCGCTGGAGGAGCTCGGTGTCGAACCGGCGGGGCTCATGTCCGAGTACGGCCCGCACCAACCGGTGCCGCCCTCGCCCGCCGCCGAGGGCGAGGAGCTGCCGGAGGACCCGGAGCATCCGCGCAACCAGCCGAGGCCCTTCGCGCGGACGGAGCAGGAGAAGCGGCTGAAGGCCGCCGAGCGGGCGTACCAGCAGCTGGGCAAGGTCAATCCGCTCGCCCTGGAGGAGTTCGCGGCGCTGGAGGAGCGCCACAAGTTCCTCAGCGAGCAGCTGGAGGACCTGAAGAAGACCCGCGCCGACCTCCTTCAGGTGGTGAAGGAGGTCGACGAACGCGTCGAGCAGGTCTTCACCGAGGCGTACCGCGACACCGCACGGGAGTTCGAGGGCGTCTTCAGCCGGCTGTTCCCGGGCGGTGACGGCCGACTGCTGCTCACCGACCCCGACAACATGCTCACCACGGGCGTGGACGTCGAGGCGCGTCCGCCGGGCAAGAAGGTCAAGCGGCTGTCCCTGCTGTCCGGCGGCGAACGGTCGCTGACGGCGGTCGCGCTGCTGGTGTCGATCTTCAAGGCCCGGCCGAGTCCCTTCTATGTGATGGACGAGGTCGAGGCCGCGCTGGACGACACCAACCTCCAGCGGCTGATCCGCATCATGCAGGAGCTCCAGGAGGCCTCCCAGCTGATCGTGATCACGCACCAGAAGCGCACGATGGAGGTCGCCGACGCGCTGTACGGCGTCTCCATGCAGGGCGACGGTGTGTCGAAGGTCATTTCGCAGCGCCTGCGCTAGTTGCGTGCCGTCTACACCAGTCCCCACCTGCGGTTCTCTGACGCTTCACTTTTTGAACACATAATGGGTTCCGAATCCGTCCAAGCCCGAAGAAACCGCCAAGTTGACTTCGAGACTTGAAGGCATAGTCTCTGCAACGTTGCTTTTACCTTCAGGGGTGAGTGGCGTGAACCTATGCCCAACTGGAACCACCACTGAAGGGCTTCCCCCCACACCCCCGGCAGTGAGGCCGGTGGCCCGAGGAGTTACACGTGACCAGCACCGCGCAGGCACCCCAATCAGGAGCCGGGACGGCTCACCCCGAACATCTCGGGCATGTCATCTTCATCGCGGCGGCGGCCGCGATGGGCGGTTTCCTCTTCGGTTACGACAGTGCCGTGATCAACGGAGCCGTCGAGGCCATCCGCAGCCGCTACGACATCGGCTCCGCCGCGCTGGCACAGGTCATCGCCGTCGCCCTGATCGGCTGCGCCATCGGCGCGGCGACCGCGGGCCGGATAGCCGACCGCATCGGCCGTATCCGTTGTATGCAGATCTCCGCCGTCCTCTTCACGGTCAGCGCGATCGGTTCCGCACTGCCGTTCGCGCTGTGGGACCTCGCCTTCTGGCGCATCATCGGCGGATTCGCCATCGGCATGGCCTCCGTCATCGGCCCCGCCTACATCGCCGAGGTCTCCCCGGCCGCGTACCGCGGCCGTCTCGGCTCCTTCCAGCAGGCCGCGATCGTCGTCGGCATCGCCATCTCGCAGCTGGTCAACTGGGGCATCCTGAACGCCGCCGGCGGCGACCAGCGCGGCAAGATCATCGGTCTCGAGGCCTGGCAGGTCATGCTCGGCGTCATGGTCATCCCGGCCGTCCTGTACGGACTGCTCTCCTTCGCGATCCCCGAGTCGCCGCGCTTCCTGATCTCCGTGGGCAAGGACGACCGCGCCCGTGAGGTGCTCAAGGAGGTCGAGGGCGACAAGGTCGACCTGACCGCCCGCGTCGCCGAGATCGAGCACGCCATGAAGAGTGAGCACAAGTCCACCTTCAAGGACCTGCTGGGCGGCTCCTTCTTCTTCAAGCCGATCGTCTGGGTCGGTATCGGCCTGTCGGTCTTCCAGCAGTTCGTCGGCATCAACGTCGCGTTCTACTACTCCTCGACGCTGTGGCAGTCGGTCGGCGTCGACCCGTCGGACTCGTTCTTCTACTCCTTCACGACGTCGATCATCAACATCGTCGGCACCGTGATCGCGATGATCTTCGTGGACCGCATCGGCCGCAAGCCGCTGGCCCTCATCGGCTCGGTCGGCATGGTGATCGGCCTCGGACTGGAGGCCTGGGCCTTCTCCTTCGACCTGGTCGACGGCAAGCTCCCGGCCACCCAGGGCTGGGTCGCCCTGATCGCCGCCCACGTCTTCGTCCTCTTCTTCGCCCTGTCCTGGGGCGTGGTCGTCTGGGTCTTCCTCGGCGAGATGTTCCCGAACCGGATCCGCGCCGCCGCCCTGGGCGTGGCCGCCTCCGCGCAGTGGATCGCCAACTGGGCCATCACCGCGAGCTTCCCGTCGCTGGCCGACTGGAACCTCTCCGCGACCTACGTGATCTACACGCTGTTTGCCGCGCTCTCCATCCCGTTCGTCCTGAAGTACGTGAAGGAGACGAAGGGCAAGGCCCTGGAGGAGATGGGCTGACCCGCCCCCGAACTCGGGGAGACGGGCCAAGTCCCCGCTGCCCTCTCCTCGTTCCCGTAAGTCGTACTGCCCCGGCTCAGTCAGCGAGCCGGGGCAGTACGTCTTCGCAGAACAGCCGCAGACCGCGCCACCCCTCCTCGACCGGCATCCCGCCGGCCAACGGGTGCAGCACGAGGTTGTCCAGGCCCAGCGCCACGCACGCGTCCGGCGTCAGCACGCGGTACACGCCCTCGGCGCGCAGCTCCGCCACCGTGGTCGCCGCCGACCGCACGGCCGAGCGGATGTCGCCGGACTGCCACGAGGCGTAGGTGCGGGCCTCGTGCAGGAAGTGCGTGCCGTACTCGGCCCAGGCGCGGTCCGGGTCCTCGGCGATGTGCAGCAGCGGGGTCTCGGCGGCGGGCATCATGGTCCAGCCCTCGGTGCCGTACTCCGCGAGCCGGTCCTTGTAGTACGTCTCCAGCTCCGGCAGGTGCGCGCTGGGGAAGAACGGCAGCCCGAGACGGGCGGCCCGGCGGGCGGCGGCCTCGGAGGAGCCGCCCACCAGCAGCAGCGGGTGCGGGTCGGTGCCGGGGCGCGGGGTCACCCGTACGGTACGGCCCCGATAGGTGAACTCCTCGCCGGTCCACGCCTTCAGGACCGTCTCCAGCACCTCGTCCTGGAGCCGGCCGCGCCGCTTCCAGTCCACGCCGAACATGGCGTACTCCTCGGGCCGGTAGCCGATCCCGGCGACGGTCACCAGCCGGCCGCCGCTCAGCAGATCCAGTACGGCGATGTCCTCGGCGAGCCGCAGCGGGTCGTGCAGCGGTCCGATCACCGCCGACACCGTCACCGCGAGCCGCCGGGTCGCGCCGAGCACCGCGCCCGCGAACGCGAACGGCGACGGCAGCCAGTTGTTCGCGACGCCGTGGTGCTCCTCCGTCTGCACGGTGGTGATCCCGTGCTCGTCGGCGTACCTCGCCATCTCCAGCGCCGCCGCGTAGCGCGCGTGCAGCGAGGCGGGGGTGGCGTCGGGCGCGACGAGGTTGAAACGTACGACCGTGACGGGCATGGGGGTCCCCCTTCGGGTTGGCGAGGGGGACGGTAGCTGACGGGGCGTCAGATGGCTACGGCGATGCCCCGGTGTCGTGCGTCCAGGGGGCGGCTCGCCGACTTGGAGGAAAGTACAAGCTGGGTCCGGGCGGGGCCCATGGCTGATACTGGACGGGTTATGGAAACCGTCATCCTTGCTGTAGTCATCGCCGTGGTCGTGCTCGGCGCGCTCGGCGGGCTCATCGTCGGCAGCCGACGGAAGAAGTCGCTGCCCCCGCCGCCGCCCACCGTCCCCGACATCACCGCACCTCCGGCCGAGCCGCATGTCGGCGACGAGGCCGAGACGCCGCGTGAAGAACCGCGCCGCACGATAGAGGAGGTGGATCTTCCCGACGGCTCGGGCTCCGTCGCCGTCGAGGAACCCCCCGCCGCCGAAGCTCCCGGGATCGAGATCCCGGAGCCCTCCGCCGGGCGGCTGGTACGCCTGCGCGCCCGGCTGTCCCGCTCGCAGAACGCGCTCGGCAAGGGTCTGCTCACCCTGCTGTCGCGCGAGCACCTCGACGACGACACCTGGGAGGAGATCGAGGACACCCTGCTCACCGCCGACGTCGGCGTGCTGCCCACCCAGGAGCTGGTCGAACGGCTGCGCGAGCGGGTGCGGGTGCTCGGCACCCGCACCCCCGAGGAGCTGCGCGCCCTGCTGCGCGAGGAACTGCTCACCCTGGTCGGCACCGACTTCGACCGGGCCGTGAAGACCGAGCCCGAGACCGGCAAGCCCGGCGTCGTGATGGTCGTCGGGGTCAACGGCACCGGCAAGACCACCACCACCGGCAAGCTCGCCCGGGTCCTGGTCGCGGACGGCCGGACCGTCGTCCTCGGGGCCGCCGACACCTTCCGGGCCGCCGCCGCCGAACAGCTCCAGACCTGGGGCGAGCGGGTCGGCGCCCACATCGTGCGCGGGCCCGAGGGCGGCGACCCCGCCTCCGTCGCCTTCGACGCGGTGAAGGAGGGCAAGGAGATGGGGGCCGACGTGGTCCTCATCGACACCGCCGGCCGGCTGCACACCAAGACCGGGCTCATGGACGAGCTCGGCAAGGTCAAGCGCGTGGTCGAGAAGCAGGCCCCGCTCGACGAGGTGCTGCTCGTCCTCGACGCCACCACCGGGCAGAACGGACTCGTGCAGGCCCGGGTGTTCGCCGAGGTCGTCGACATCACCGGCATCGTGCTGACCAAGCTGGACGGCACGGCCAAGGGCGGCATCGTGGTCGCGGTCCAGCGCGAGCTGGGCGTGCCGGTCAAGTTGATCGGGCTCGGCGAGGGCGCGGACGACCTGGCGCCGTTCGAGCCCGAGGCGTTCGTGGATGCCCTGATCGGGGAGTGAACCCCACCGGCCGGAACCGGTGTCCGATCGAAGAAGGGCCCTACCGCATGGTGCAGATGCGGTAGGGCCCTTCGTCATGGGGTGCCCGGCTCACGCCGGCGCGGGCCCTCGGCATGGGGCGCCGGGCTCGCGCCGGCGCGTGCCTTCGTCATCGGGTGTCCGGCTCGCGCCCGCGCGTGTCTTCGTCATCGGCCGCGCGGCTCGCGCCCGCGCGTGCCTTCGTCATCGGCCGGGCGGCCCCCACCGGCGCGGGCCCGGTCGTTCGGCTCACGCCCGCGACCGGTGCGCCACGTACGCCAGCGTGCCCAGCAGCAGACGCGCCGCCGGTGGCTTCGTCGCCGAGTCCAGGGCGGGCGGGCGCAGCCACTGCACCGGGCCGAGGCCGCCGCGGTCGGAGGGCGGCGCGGTGACGTACGTACCGGTGCCGAGGCCGCGCAGGTCCAGGGTGCACGGGTCGTCCCAGCCCATGCGGTAGAGCAGCTCCGGCAGTTCGGCGGCGGCGCCGGGGGCGACGAAGAACTGGGCGCGCCCCTCGGGGGTCGCGGTGACCGGGCCGAGCGGGAGGCCCATGCGCTCCAGCCGGACCAGCGCGCGGCGCCCGGCCGGCTCGGCCACCTCGACGACGTCGAACGCGCGGCCGACCGGCAGCATCACGGCGGCCCCCGGCACCTCGGCCCACGCCTCGGTCACCTCGTCCAGCGTCGCCCCGGCCGGCACCTCGGGCGCGAAGTCGAGCGGATGCGCGCCCGGCGCCCGGCAGTCCGGGCGGCCGCAGGAACACACCCCCGCGGCGGCTCTGGCGCCGGGCACGACGTCCCAGCTCCACAGTCCGGTGAACTCGGCCACGGCGGTGCACTCCGACGAGCGGCCGCGGCGGCGCGAGGCGGACCGGATGTCGCGGATACCCCGACTACTGCCGATCGTGAAGCCCATGCCCCCTCCAACGGGTCCGACGCACCGGTGGTTACGAGACGGACGCCCATCATGACTCTGCGTGACTTCGCGTGCTCCCACTCCTCGATGCCGCGCGATCCCGGCGGCGCCTTGAAGCGTCCGGGGGTCGCGTGCTGGGCGGTGCGCGCCCCTCTTTGCACCTCTCCGCTCACTCCCGGCCGTCCTATGTCAAGTGAATCGCGCGGAGGCCACCGTGAGTTCATTCGAAGGGGTGGCGAAAGGTGGCGTTTGGGGGATCGCCATGGCTGGACGGGTGATCGTAGGATTACTTTGAGTGCACGAGACTCGGAGGCACATGCGCCAGTGGGTATGCCGGGGGCAACTCGGGTTTCCGTTCGAAGGGTGAGAACTCCGGGACGGACGGCCGTATTTACCGGCATTCTGATAGGGCTTGGCGCACATCGGCGGCAAGAGGTCTCAGGGATGGGGGCGTTCCAGTGGGCGGCAACGGCGGAAGTGGAGTCAACGCTGACAAGCGCCCCAATGAGCTGCTCGGCTCGTGGTTCGTGCGCAGCGGCTGGTCCAAGGGCGAGCTCGCGCGCCAAGTGAACCGCCGGGCCCGCCAGTTGGGGGCCAACCACATCTCGACGGACACCTCACGGGTGCGTCGCTGGCTGGACGGCGAGAACCCCCGCGAGCCCATCCCCCGGATCCTGTCCGAGTTGTTCTCCGAGCGGTTCGGATGTGTCGTCTCCGTCGAGGACCTCGGCCTGCGCGCCGCACGGCAGTCACCGTCCGTGTCCGGCGTCGACCTGCCCTGGACGGGCCCGCAGACGGTGGCCCTGCTCAGCGAGTTCTCGCGCAGCGACCTGATGCTGGCGCGGCGCGGCTTCCTCGGAACCTCGCTGGCCCTGTCCGCGGGCCCGGCCCTCATCGAGCCGATGCAGCGCTGGCTCGTGCCCTCGCTCCCCGGCCCGCGGCACGAGCCCGAGCCGGACTCCGCGCCGGTCTCCCGCGCGCGCGGCCGGCTGTCCCGGCCCGAGCTGGAGCTGCTGGAGTCCACGACGATGATGTTCCGGCAGTGGGACGCCCAGTGCGGCGGCGGACTGCGCCGTAAAGCGGTCGTCGGCCAGCTGCACGAGGTGACCGACCTCCTCCAGGAACCCCAGCCCGAGGACACCTCCAGGAAGCTCTTCAAGGTCGCCGCCGAGCTCGCCGAGCTGGCCGGCTGGATGAGCTACGACATCGGGCTGCAACCGACCGCGCAGAAGTACTTCGTCCTCGCCCTGCACGCGGCCAGGGAAGCGGGCGACAAGCCGCTCGGCTCGTACGTCCTGTCCAGCATGAGCCGCCAGATGATCCACCTCGGGCGGCCCGACGACGCCCTGGAGCTGATCCACCTCGCGCAGTACGGCAGCCGTGACTGCGCGAGCCCGCGCACCCAGTCGATGCTGTATGCGATGGAGGCCCGCGCCTACGCCAACATGGGCCAGCCCGGCAAGTGCAAGCGGGCGGTCCGGATGGCCGAGGACACCTTCACCGACGCCGACGAGTGGGACGAGCCGGACCCCGACTGGATCCGCTTCTTCTCCGAGGCCGAGCTGTACGGCGAGAACTCCCACTCCTACCGTGACCTCGCCTACGTCGCCGGCCGCAGCCCCACCTACGCCTCCCTGGCCGAGCCCCTCATGCAGCGGGCCGTCGAGCTGTTCGGCAAGGACTCCGAGCACCAGCGGTCGTACGCACTCAACCTGATCGGCATGGCCACCGTGCACCTGCTGCGCCGCGAACCCGAGCGGAGCACGGGCTTCGCCGAGGAGGCGATGGGCATCGCGAAGAAGGTGCGTTCCGAGCGCGTCAACACTCGTATCCGAAAGACCGTGGACACCGCTGTACGCGATTTCGGGGATCTCGCCGAGATCGTCGATCTGACCGAGAAGCTCGCCGTCGAGCTGCCGGAGACCGCGGAAGCGGTGTGAGTCCCACCAGCCCCGGCCGCGGCCGGCCCTCCCGAACTGCCCGACTCGGCTCCCCCATGCCAGGTCATCGGAAGGCCGACCGCGGCCGGTTTCCTGCCTTCATCGAAGGTTGCGCCACGATAACGATCCCCGTGCCCGCAATCCGGCGGTTCATCGAGGCGTAACACGCCAGCCGCCTTCGTCACCGCGGTGAAACAACGAGGGGCGTCGACCGAAACGGCGCTGCGTCAATCTCATGGCGCATACCGGCCCACCCCTCACTCCGCCCAGGCTTCGCCCGCACGGGGCCGTACCAACGACGAGGAGACGCCGATGGCAGCAGCCATCACGCTTGCGGCAGACGCGCCCACGCTGTCGTCTGCCAACACAGGCTTCATGCTCATCTGTTCCGCCCTGGTGATGCTCATGACCCCGGGCCTGGCCTTCTTCTACGGAGGCATGGTCCGCGTCAAGAGCACCCTGAACATGCTGATGATGAGCTTCATCAGCCTGGGGATCATCACCATCCTGTGGGTGCTGTACGGCTTCTCCCTCGCCTTCGGCACCGATCACGGCAGCCTCATCGGCTGGAACTCGGACTGGGTCGGCCTCAGCAACATCGGCCTGACGGAGCTGTGGGACGGCTACACCATCCCGATCTTCGTCTTCATGGTCTTCCAGCTGATGTTCGCGATCATCACGCCCGCCCTGATCAGCGGCGCTCTCGCGGACCGGGTGAAGTTCAGTGCCTGGGCGCTGTTCATCGCCCTGTGGGCCACGGTCGTCTACTTCCCGGTCGCGCACTGGGTCTGGGGCGCCGGCGGCTGGGCCTTCGACCTCGGTGTGATCGACTTCGCCGGTGGTACGGCGGTCCACATCAACGCGGGTGCCGCGGCGCTCGGCGTGATCCTGGTCATCGGCAAGCGGGTCGGCTTCAAGAAGGACCCGATGCGCCCGCACAGCCTCCCGCTTGTCATGCTCGGCGCCGGTCTGCTGTGGTTCGGCTGGTTCGGATTCAACGCCGGTTCGTGGCTGGGCAACGACGACGGCGTCGGCGCACTGATGTTCGTCAACACGCAGGTCGCCACCGCCGCCGCCATGCTGGCCTGGCTCGCCTACGAGAAGATCCGCCACGGCGCGTTCACCACGCTGGGCGCCGCCTCCGGCGCGGTCGCGGGTCTCGTCGCCATCACCCCGTCGGGTGGTGCGGTCTCCCCGCTCGGCGCGATCGCCGTCGGCGCCATCGCCGGTGTGCTGTGCGCCATGGCCGTCGGTCTGAAGTACCGGTTCAACTACGACGACTCCCTCGACGTCGTCGGTGTTCACCTGGTCGGCGGTGTCATCGGCTCCCTGCTGATCGGCTTCTTCGCCACCGGCAAGGGCCAGTCGACCGCGACGGGCGTCTTCTACGGCGACCACTCCTTCGACCAGCTCTGGAAGCAGTGCGCCGGTGTCTTCGCGGTCCTCGCCTACTCGCTGATCGCCTCCGCGATCCTCGCCTTCCTCCTCGACAAGACGATCGGGATGCGCGTCTCCGAGGACGACGAGGTGGCCGGTATCGACCAGGCCGAGCACGCCGAGACCGCATACGACTTCAGCGGAGCCGGCGGTGGTGCCGCCCGCACCGCCGTCCCGGCCGGGGCAGGCGGCACTGCGAGCAAGAAGGTGGACGCATGAAGCTCATCACCGCCGTCGTCAAGCCTCACCGGCTCGACGAGATCAAGGAGGCCCTCCAGGCCTTCGGGGTCCACGGACTGACGGTCACCGAGGCGAGCGGTTACGGTCGTCAGAGGGGACACACCGAGGTCTACCGGGGCGCCGAGTACACGGTCGACCTGGTCCCCAAGATCCGTATCGAGGTGCTGGCCGAGGACGACGACGCCGAGGGCCTCATCGACGTCATCGTCAAGGCGGCCCGGACCGGCAAGATCGGTGACGGCAAGGTCTGGTCCCTCCCGGTCGAGACGGCCGTGCGGGTCCGGACCGGCGAGCGCGGCCCGGACGCGCTCTAAACAGAAGACCGACAGGAGTCGCTGGGTGACGAGTACGGACATGCGCAAGGATGCAGAGGACTCGGGACCCTGCGGCTACGCGGCGGCCCGGCTGCGTCTCCTCACCGAGGGGACGCGGTCCGGGCCGCCGCGCCGTGCGGGCCTCGCCGAACTGACCGACGACTGGCTGACCGGCCTGTTCGAAGCGGGCGCCAAGGGGCTGCGCGGGGCGTCACTGGTCGCGGTCGGGGGCTACGGCCGGGGGGAACTGTCCCCGCGCAGCGACCTCGACCTGCTGCTGCTGCACGACGGCAGCGACTCCGGCGCCGTCGCCGCGCTGGCCGACCGCCTCTGGTACCCGGTCTGGGACCTCGGCGTCGCCCTCGACCACTCCGTCCGCACACCGGCCGAGGCCCGCAAGACGGCCGGCGACGACCTCAAGGTCCAGCTCGGTCTGCTCGACGCCCGGCACATCGCGGGCGACCTCGGCCTCACCGCCGGACTGCGCACGGCGGTGCTGGCCGACTGGCGCAACCAGGCGCCGAAACGCCTGCCCGAACTCCAGGAGCTGTGCGCGGAACGCGCCGAACGCCAGGGCGAGCTCCAGTTCCTGCTGGAACCCGATCTGAAGGAGGCCCGCGGTGGCCTCCGCGACGCCACCGCGCTGCGCGCCGTCGCCGCCTCCTGGCTCGCCGACGCCCCCCGCGAGGGCCTCGCCGACGCCCGGCGCCGACTCCTCGACGTCCGCGACGCCCTCCACCTGACCACCGGACGCGCGACCGACCGGCTCGCTCTCCAGGAACAGGACCAGGTGGCCGCCGAGCTCGGCCTGCTGGACGCCGACACCCTCCTGCGACAGGTGTACGAAGCGGCCCGCGTCATCTCCTACGCCAGCGACGTCACCTGGCGCGAGGTGAGCCGCGTCCTGCGCTCGCGCGCCGTACGGCCGCGGCTGCGCGCCATGCTCGGCGGCGGCAAGCAGGTCACCGAGCGCTCCCCGCTGGCGGAGGGCGTGGTGGAGCAGGACGGCGAGGTGGTGCTCGCCCGGACCGCGCGCCCCGAACGCGACCCCGTGCTGCCACTGCGTGCCGCGGCCGCCGCCGCGCAGGCCGGCCTCCCGCTCTCCCTGCACGCCGTACGGCGCCTGGCGGCCATCGCGCGCCCCCTGCCCACGCCCTGGCCCGCCGAGGCACGAGAGCAACTGGTGACCCTGCTCGGCTCGGGCCGACCGACCATCGAGGTCTGGGAGGCGCTGGAGGTCGAGGGCGTGATCACCCGCCTGCTGCCCGACTGGGAGCGGGTGCGCTGTCGCCCGCAGCGCAACGCCGTGCACATCTGGACCGTCGACCGGCACCTCATCGAGACCGCCGTCCGCGCCTCCGAGTTCACCCGCCGTGTCAGCCGCCCCGACCTGCTGCTGGTGGCCGCTCTGCTGCACGACATCGGCAAGGGCTGGCCCGGTGACCACTCGGTGGCCGGCGAGATCATCGCCAAGGACGTGGCCGCCCGTATCGGCTTCGACCGCGCGGACGTGACCGTCCTGGCCGGCCTCGTCCGCCATCACCTGCTGCTCGTGGAGACCGCGACCCGGCGCGACCTGGACGACCCCGCCACCGTGCGCTCGGTCGCCGAGGCCGTCGGCACTCAGAGCACCCTGGAACTGCTGCACGCGCTGACCGAGGCGGACGCCCTGGCCACCGGCCCGGCCGCCTGGTCCTCCTGGCGCGGGTCGCTCGTCGCCGACCTGGTCAAGCGGGTCGCCGCCGTGCTGGCCGGGGACGACCCCGTGGAGCCCGATGCCGTCGCCCCCACCGCCGAGCAGGAACGCCTCGCCGTCGAGGCGCACCGCACGGGCGGGCCGGTCCTCTCGCTGCGCGCCCAGGCCGAGCCGCCGGCCGAACCGGAGCCGTCCGGCTCGCAGGATCCGGAGCCGCTCGGCGTGGAGCTGCTCATCGCCGTACCCGACCAGCCCGGCGTGCTGCCCGCGGTCGCCGGAGTCCTCGCCGTGCACCGCCTCACCGTGCGCACGGCGGAGCTGCGCGCCCTGCCGCTGCCGGACGGCGTCGGGGGCTCGGTGCTGCTGCTCGACTGGCGGGTGGCCGCGGAGTACGGCTCCCTGCCCCAGGCCACCCGGCTGCGTGCCGACCTCGTCCGCGCCCTGGACGGCTCCCTGGACATCGCCGGCCGTCTCGCCGAGCGTGACGCCGCCTACCCGCGCCGCAGGGGCGTCGTCGCGCCCCCCGCGCGCGTGACGCTCGCCTCCGCGGGCTCCCGGCTGGCCACGGTGATCGAGGTGCGCGCCCAGGACGCCCCGGGGCTGCTGTTCCGTATCGGGTCGGCGCTGGAGACGGCGGGGGTGCGGATGCGCAGTGCCCATGTCAGCACCCTGGGCGCCAACGCCGTGGACGCCTTCTACGTGACCGACCCCGAGGGCGTGCCCCTGCCGAGCGAGGAGGCGGCGTCCGTGGCGCGCGCACTGGAGGAGACGCTGCGGGCGTGACCTCGCGGTCTGCGCTCATCGGCCGTGGTCCCCGCCGACGTGGGGTTTCAGGCCGTTCCCGGCCGCCGGATACCGCAGGCGGGGACGAATCTCTTGCGCGGCCGGATACCCTGGAAGACGCTCACCCCGCCCCCGACTCCGAGGACCGACGCCGCCGTGTTCGATACTCTCTCCGATCGCCTCTCAGCGACCTTCAAGAACTTGCGCGGCAAGGGGCGCTTGAGCGAAGCGGATATCGACGCCACGGCGCGTGAGATCCGCATCGCCCTGCTCGAGGCGGATGTGGCCCTCCCCGTAGTCCGCACGTTCATCAAGAACGTCAAGGAGCGGGCGCTCGGCGCCGACGTCTCCAGGGCCCTGAACCCGGCCCAGCAGGTCCTGAAGATCGTCAACGAGGAGCTCGTCACGATCCTCGGCGGCGAGACGCGGCGGCTGCGCTTCGCCAAGCAGCCGCCTACCGTGATCATGCTGGCGGGTCTCCAGGGTGCCGGTAAGACCACCCTCGCGGGCAAGCTCGGCAAGTGGCTGAAGGACCAGGGCCACTCGCCGCTGCTGGTCGCGGCCGACCTCCAGCGTCCCAACGCGGTCAACCAGCTGAGCGTCGTCGCCGAGCGCGCCGGTGTCGCGGTCTACGCCCCGGAGCCGGGCAACGGCGTCGGTGACCCGGTCAAGGTCGCCAAGGACTCCATGGAGTTCGCCAAGGCCAAGGTCCACGACATCGTGATCGTGGACACCGCGGGCCGCCTCGGCATCGACCAGGAGCTGATGCGCCAGGCCGCGGACATCCGCGACGCGGTCAGCCCCGACGAGATCCTCTTCGTCGTCGACGCGATGATCGGCCAGGACGCCGTGAACACGGCGGAGGCCTTCCGCGACGGCGTCGGCTTCGACGGTGTCGTGCTGTCCAAGCTCGACGGCGACGCCCGCGGTGGTGCGGCCCTGTCGATCGCCTCCGTGACCGGCAAACCGATCATGTTCGCGTCGAACGGCGAGAAGCTCGACGACTTCGACGCCTTCCACCCTGACCGGATGGCCTCCCGCATCCTCGACATGGGTGACCTGCTCACCCTGATCGAGCAGGCGGAGAAGACGTTCAGCCAGGAAGAGGCCGAGAAGATGGCCTCCAAGCTGGCGTCCAAGAAGGGCCAGGACTTCACCCTGGACGACTTCCTGTCCCAGATGGAGCAGGTCAGGAAGATGGGCAGCATCAGCAAGCTGCTCGGCATGCTTCCGGGCATGGGCCAGATCAAGGACCAGATCAACAACCTGGACGAGCGGGACGTCGACCGCACGGCCGCGATCATCAAGTCGATGACCCCGGCCGAGCGCCAGGAGCCGACGATCATCAACGGCTCGCGTCGCGCCCGTATCGCCAAGGGTTCCGGCGTCGAGGTCAGCGCGGTCAAGGGCCTGGTCGAGCGCTTCTTCGAGGCGCGCAAGATGATGTCCCGCATGGCCCAGGGCGGCGGCATGCCCGGGATGCCCGGCATGCCGGGCATGGGCGGTGGCCCCGGCCGGACCAAGAAGCAGCCGAAGCAGGCCAAGGGCAAGCAGCGCTCGGGCAACCCGATGAAGCGCCGGCAGCAGGAGCTGGAGGAGGCCCAGCGCCGTGAGGCCGCGGCTCAGGGCGGTAACGCCTTCGGCCTGCCGGAGCAGGGCGGCAAGGACTTCGAGCTGCCGGACGAGTTCAAGAAGTTCATGGGCTGACCGTTCTTCCGCTACGGCGTCGGGGGTGCCCCTCCGGCGCCGTACGCGTACGGGCAGCCGCGGCTTCCGTGCCGATGCGCCCTTCACCCTTCGGGCCGAGGCCGCTGTACTCGTCCGGGACGAGCCGCTTTACTCGTGCGGCCAGGTCGTCCGCACTCGTCCGGCCTGAGCCGCGGTACTGCTTCGGCCCCAGCTCCGCACTCGTCCGGCCGGAGCCCCTGCAGCGGTCCGGCCGAGCCCTTCGTACTACTGCGTGCGGGCTATCAGGTACCGGAAGACGTTCGACATCCAGACCGTCCCGTCCGGACGCCGGAACGGATGCAGCGCCTCCGTCAACTCCTTGTCGACCTGCGCCTGGTCGGTGGCGGTGACGGCCGCGTCGAACAGCCCCGTCGACAGCAGTCCGCGCACCGCGCTGTCCATGTCGGCGTACCCGAAGGGGCACGCCACCCGCCCGGAGCCGTCCGGTTTGAGGCCGGCGCGCTGGGCGACCTCCTCCAGGTCGTCACGGCGGGCCGGGCGCCAACTGGCCGTGCTGCGCAGCGGATCCGCCAGCCTGGTGGCCACCCGCAGCACGGACGACGTGGCGCAGCGCTCCGGCGGACCCCAGCCGGCCAGCACCACGGGGGCCCCTCGCCGGGCCAGCGGCGTCGCCGCGGCGAGCAGTTCACCGAGCCCCTCCGAATCGCCCGCGAGGCACCCGATCGGCTCGAAAGCGGTCACCAGGTCGAACGCGGGCGTCTCCGCGCCGGCCGCGTCCTCGGGTGAGCCGTCGACGAGCCGGACGTCCGTACGCGCGCGTGCGTCCCAGGCCGGGGGCAGCAGCCGTTGCCGGGCGAGGGCCAGTCGTTCGGGGGAGGAGGGTTCGACACCGGTGACCGAGGCACCTCTGGAGGCGGCCATCAACAGGGCCAGCCCGGAACCGCAGCCGAGGCCGAGCAGCCGCGTGGCGGGGCCCACTTCCAGCCGCGCGTAGGCGGCCTCGTAGAGCGGAACCAGCATTCGTTCCTGGATCTCGGACCAGTCACGCGCGCGTGCACACAGGTCCACCCGGGGCGTCGGCCCCGAGTGAGGCAGGTGCTGCCGCACGAGCGTAGGTGTCATAGGAAAGCGCCCCAATCCGCCGAGAGTTGTCGCCGTGCTTGAATCCGTGACCCCGTGATGTGCACTTGCACTCCCCCCGTATGCCAGGAAACTCCCGGCTCGCGGTGCCGTCCAGGGGTTGCGGAGTCCGGTTTGCGGGTTGACGGGGCATGTGGCGAGAATTCACATCCCCGCAACGCGGGCCCGTACCATCTCGCCATGGCAAAGGCACCCGTACTCACGCCCAGGGCGGACGACTTCCCGCGCTGGTACCAGGATTTGATCGCCAAGGCCGAACTGGCCGACAACGGCCCGGTGCGCGGCTCCATGGTGATCCGACCGTACGGGTACGGGCTGTGGGAGCGGATGCAGGCCGAGATGGACGCCCGCATCAAGGGGACCGGCACCCAGAACGCGTACTTCCCGCTGCTGATCCCGCAGTCGTACCTCACCAAGGAGGCCGACCACGTCGAGGGCTTCGCGCCGGAGCTCGCGGTGGTCACGCACGGTGGCGGCAAGGAGCTGGAGGAGCCCGCGGTCGTCCGCCCCACCTCCGAGATGATCATCAACGACTACTTCTCGAAGTGGGTGCAGAGCTACCGCGACCTGCCCCTGCTGATCAACCAGTGGGCGAACGTGGTGCGCTGGGAGCTGCGGCCCCGCCTCTTCCTGCGGACGTCCGAGTTCCTGTGGCAGGAGGGCCACACGGCGCACGCGACGTACGAGGAGGCGCGCGACTTCGCCGCGCGCATCCACCGCGAGGTCTACGAGGACTTCATGGTGAACGTCCTCGCCATGGACGTCGTCCCCGGCCGCAAGACCGTCAAGGAGCGGTTCGCGGGCGCCGTCAACACCCTCACCCTCGAAGGCATGATGGGCGACGGCAAGGCCCTCCAGATGGCGACCAGTCACGAACTGGGCCAGAACTTCGCCAAGGCCTTCAACACCAGGTACCTGTCCAAGGACGGCCGGCAGGAACTGGTCTGGCAGACCTCCTGGGGCTCGACCACCCGCATGATCGGCGCCCTGGTGATGATGCACGGCGACGACAACGGCCTGCGGGTGCCGCCTCGGCTGGCGCAGATCCAGGTCGTCGTGCTGGCGATCAAGGGCGACGATGCGGTTCTGGCCAAGGTCCGTGAGCTCGGCGACCGGTTGCGGACGGCGGGGATCCGCGTCCAGGTCGACGACCGCACGGACGTCCCCTTCGGCCGGCGCGCCGTCGACTGGGAGCTCAAGGGCGTGCCCGTGCGGATCGAGATCGGGCCGCGTGACCTGGAGAACGGCACCGCGATGCTGGCCCGTCGCATCCCCGGCGGCAAGGAGCCGGTGGAGATCGGCGCCTTGATCGACGCGCTCCCCGCGCTCCTCGAAGAGGATCAGGCGCTCCTGCTGCGTCAGTCCCGCGAACGCCGGGAGTCGCGTACCTCCGAGGTGTCGACGATCGAGGAGGCCGTTGAGGTCGCGGCCGGCGGCGGCTGGGCGCGTATCCCGTGGGCGACCCTCGGCGAGGAAGGCGAGGCCAGGCTGGCCGACCACGCGGTGACCGTACGCTGTCTGGTCGCCGAGGACGGGTCGGTGCCGGACGACGGCGACGCACCCGGTAACGTCGCGATCGTCGCGCGCGCTTACTGAGGTAGCACCTTCGCCACGAGAGCGGCCGAAAGGCCCCTTGCGCATCCGCGGACCACAGAGGTTCCGGCGCGTGGACATCGTCTACGCGCCGGGGCGTACGTCAGCCTACGCACCAGCTTGGTACGAGCTGTGAGGCTTATCCGCAGATCAGCGCACCCGCCCTCGTCAGGACGCATCAGCGGCAACTGAC
This sequence comes from Streptomyces sp. NPDC059582, assembly GCF_042735715.1. NCBI lineage: Bacteria > Bacillati > Actinomycetota > Actinomycetes > Kitasatosporales > Streptomycetaceae > Streptomyces > Streptomyces sp. NPDC059582. The sequence goes on along the minus strand of NZ_JBHWCC010000021.1, from coordinate 64,132 downwards.
TGGTACGTGCAAATTATTTGGGATGGCCCGGAATCGGAACACAGGGGCACCCCGGCTCGTTGTCATTACGTGAGCACGACACAGACACCACCTGTTCTCGCCGCAGAGCTGGCAGAGGCGTGGGCCGACATTCAGCGGTACCACCCCGAGCTGCCCGACCTTGCCGCGCCAGAGTCCCTGATCGGGGAGTCGTCGTCCGCGTGCGGGCACGAGCTCTCCTTCGAGCGACTGCTCCACGAAGCAGTCCACGGCATCGCCGCCGCGCGCGGTGTCCGCGACACCTCCCGAGCCGGCCGCTACCACAACCGCAGATTCCTCGCGATCGCCGAGGAGCTGGGCCTCGACCACCCCGAGGAGCCGCATCCGAGCAGCGGCTTCTCGCTGGTCACGCTCAGCCCCGAGGCCAAGCGCCGGTACCGCCCGACCATGGAGCGCCTCCAGCGCGCCCTGAAGGCGCACACGGCAGCCACGTCCGCCGACACCACCCGGGCCTTCCGCGGCCCGGCCGCCCGCCACGGCTCGTCCGGCGGCGGGGTGCGCGTGAAGGCGGTCTGCGACTGCGGCCGCAACGTGCGGGTCGTCCCGTCCGTGCTGGCGCAGGCGCCGATCGTGTGCGGCGGCTGCGGGAAGCCGTTCCGGATTCCGGAGATCGTGGGCGCGGCGGGCTGAGGGGCGCGGCTGCTCGTGGCAGCCGCGCCCCTGACGGCGCGGGGCGGGGTGCACCCGACGTACGGCGACGCCGGCGCCGGGTGCCCGTCAGGTGTGCCCGGGCGCACCTGACGGGCGGAAGCGCCCCTCAGGGTGTGGCACAATGGCTAGCTGTACTCGACAGCCGCATAGGACCCCTCTCTCCTCCGGCTGACGCGTCCGTCGGGCACTCGGGTACCGCAACCCCACGCGGCCATCTCGCCGTGCCCAACCACGTCAAGACCAGGAGACACCACTTCCGTGGCAGTCAAGATCAAGCTGAAGCGTCTGGGCAAGATCCGTGCGCCTCACTACCGCATCGTCGTCGCCGACTCCCGTACCCGCCGTGACGGCCGGGCCATCGAGGAGATCGGCAAGTACCACCCGACCTACCACCCGTCGGTCATCGAGGTGGACGCCGACCGCGTGGCGTACTGGCTGGGTGTCGGCGCGCAGCCGACCGAGCCCGTGCTCGCCATCCTGAAGAAGACCGGCGACTGGCAGAAGTTCAAGGGCGAGCCCGCCCCGGCTCCGCTGCTCGTGGCCGCTCCGAAGGCCGCGCGCCCGTCGTTCGACGCCCTCGGTGGCGACGACGCGGGCAAGGGTGAGGCCATCACCCAGAAGAAGAAGGCTGAGAAGAAGGACGAGGCTGCCGCTGAGTCGTCTTCGTCTGAGTCGACTGAGGCCTGAGCATGCTCGAGGAGGCTCTCGAGCACCTCGTGAAGGGCATCGTCGACAACCCTGACGATGTGCAGGTCGCCTCGCGCGACCTGCGTCGCGGGCGGGTGCTCGAGGTCCGGGTCCACCCGGACGACCTCGGCAAGGTGATCGGCCGCAACGGCCGCACCGCACGCGCTCTGCGCACCGTCGTGGGCGCCATCGGCGGCCGCGGTGTCCGCGTCGACCTCGTCGACGTGGACCAAGTCCGCTGACGCATTCGCAGCACCGGCTCGGGCCGGGGAGGGCCACTGGGCCGTCCCCGGCCCGATGTCGTATCGGCCGCCATCGGGGTCGCAAGAGTCGTATGACAGGAGATCGAGCACAGTGCAGCTGGTAGTCGCACGGATCGGCCGCGCCCACGGCATCAAGGGCGAGGTCACCGTCGAGGTACGTACCGACGAGCCGGAACTGCGGCTCGCGCCCGGCGCCGTCCTGGCCACCGATCCGGCCACGGCCGGCCCGCTGACCATCGAGACGGGCCGTGTCCACAGTGGCCGCCTCCTGCTGCGCTTCGAGGGCGTACGCGACCGGAACGCCGCCGAGGCACTCCGCAACATCCTGCTGATCGCCGACGTCGACCCCGAAGAGTCCCCCGAGGACGAGGACGAGTACTACGACCACCAGCTGATGGACCTGGACGTGGTGACGGTGGACGGCACCGAGGTCGGCAGGATCACCGAGATCTCGCACCTGCCCTCGCAGGACCTGTTCATCGTGGAGCGCCCCGACGGCAGCGAGGTCCTCATCCCCTTCGTCGAGGAGATCGTCACCGAGATCGACCTCGAGGAGCAGCGCGCGGTCATCGACCCGCCGCCCGGCCTGATCGACGACCGCGCCGAGATCGTGTCCTCCAGGGACGACGACGCATGAGGCTCGACGTCGTCACGATCTTCCCCGAGTACCTCGATCCGCTGAACGTCTCGCTCGTCGGCAAGGCACGCGCGCGTGGCCGGCTGAACGTGCACGTGCACGATCTGCGCGCCTGGACGTACGACCGCCACAACACGGTCGACGACACGCCCTACGGCGGCGGCCCCGGCATGGTCATGAAGACCGAGCCCTGGGGTGCCGCCCTCGACGCCGCCCTCGCCGACGGCTATGAGACGGGTGCCCACGCGCCCGCGCTCATCGTGCCCACGCCCAGCGGCCGTCCCTTCACCCAGGAACTCGCCGTAGAGCTCTCCGAGCGACCCTGGCTGATCTTCGCACCGGCCCGCTACGAGGGCATCGACCGCCGGGTCGTCGACGAGTACGCCACCAGGATCCCGGTCTACGAGGTGTCCATCGGCGACTACGTCCTGGCCGGCGGCGAGGCGGCCGTCCTGGTCATCACGGAAGCCGTGGCGCGGCTGCTGCCCGGGGTGCTCGGCAACGCCGAGTCCCACCGGGACGACTCCTTCGCGCCCGGCGCCATGGCCAACCTCCTGGAAGGGCCCGTCCACACCAAGCCGCCCGAGTGGCGTGGCCGCGGGATCCCGGAGGTGCTGCTCAGCGGGCACCACGGGAAGATCGCCCGCTGGCGACGCGACGAGGCGCTCAGGCGCACCACGGCCAACCGGCCCGACCTGATCGAGCGTTGCGACCCCGCGGCCTTCGACAAGAAGGACCGCGAGATGCTCTCCATCCTCGGCTGGGCGCCGGATCCGGCGGGGGAGCCGTACGGCCGATTTTGGCGCAGGCCCGAAGGCATGGAAGAATAGGTCGCTGTTGTGCGCTGTCCGGCGTGCGCCCCTGCCACAGGGGGACACGACGCCCGTCCCGACGCGTACGACTCTCATCCAGACCATCCGACTTCCGTTGATGACCTGTGGCATCACCGAAGAAAGCAGACGAAATGTCTCACCTGCTCGACATCGTCGACGCCGCGTCGCTGCGCAGCGACCTCCCGGCCTTCCGCCCGGGTGACACCGTCAACGTCCACGTCCGTGTCATCGAGGGCAACCGCTCTCGTGTGCAGCAGTTCAAGGGCGTGGTGATCCGCCGCCAGGGCGCCGGTGTCCGCGAGACCTTCACGGTCCGCAAGGTCTCGTTCTCCGTCGGCGTCGAGCGCACCTTCCCGGTGCACACCCCGATCGTCGAGAAGATCGAGCTCGTCACCCGCGGTGACGTGCGTCGCGCCAAGCTCTACTACCTGCGCGACCTGCGCGGCAAGGCCGCGAAGATCAAGGAGAAGCGCGACAAGTGATCGCGCGTCGCTGCTCGTGAGCCGTAGGCGAGCGAGGCAGTAGGAAGGCGTCGCAGCGGGGCCGGATAACATCTGGCACCGATGGACACCGAAGCACGACCGACGGAGCGCGACCGCTCCTCCCGCCCTTCCGGATCCGAGGAGATCCCGGACACACAGGGGCCGGAGGGACGGTCGCGTTTCGCGTTGGTGTCGTGGATCAGCGAGTGGCTGCCGGGTGGACGGATCTCGCTGAGCCTGTTGATCTGCCTGCTGTTCCTGCTGCTTCTCAACACTTTCGTGGTGCAACCGTTCCAGATTCCGAGCGGATCCATGGAAAACGGATTGAGGATCGGGGACCGCGTTCTCGTAGATAAGTTGGCGTACCGTTTCGGTGCCCGGCCGCAGCGCGGTGACGTCGTCGTGTTCGACGGCACCGGGTACTTCGGGCACGCCGACTACATCAAACGCGTTGTGGGTGTGGGGGGAGACCATGTGGTCTGCTGCGACAAGGACGGGAGGATCCAGGTGAACGGCGGGTCTGTCGACGAGTCGACGTTCCTGTACCCCGGTGACAGCCCGTCCACGGTGCCTTTCGACGTGCGGGTGCCCGAGGGCACCGTGTTCGTCATGGGTGATCACCGCGGCATCTCCAGCGACTCCCGCGACCACCTGGGCTCGCCCGGCGGCGGCATGATCCCCGTGGACGACGTGATCGGCCGGGCCGCCTGGATCGTCTGGCCGGCCGGACACCTCACCCGCCTCCAGCGCCCCGGCGCCTACGCGCGCGTGCCGGCGGTGGAGGGTGCGCATGGGTAACCGCGGCAGACCGCGCGGTGTCCCGGGCGGCGCCGCCGACAACCTCCTGCCCACCGGCGTCCGGCGTGCCGCCAGCCCGGCCGGCGGTCGCAGCCGGGCCGAGCGGCGCAAGCTCCAGCGCAAGGTCAAGCGGCGTCGCAGGCGTGGCGCGGTCAAGGAGATACCCCTCCTCGTCGGCGTCGCGGTCCTGATAGCGCTGGTCCTGAAGACGTTCCTCGTCCAGGCGTTCGTGATCCCGTCGGGGTCCATGGAGCAGACGATCCGCATCGGCGACCGTGTACTGGTCGACAAGTTCACCCCGTGGTTCGGCTCCAAGCCGCAGCGCGGGGACGTCGTGGTCTTCCAGGACCCCGGCGGCTGGCTCCAGGACGAGCAGACCACCACGAAGAAGAAGGACCCCGTGGTCGTCAAGCAGGTCAAGGAAGCACTGACCTTCATCGGCCTGCTCCCGTCCGACAACGAGAAGGACCTCATCAAGCGGGTCGTCGGCGTCGGCGGGGACCACGTCAAGTGCTGTGACACCCAGGGACGGGTGACCGTCAACGGCGTGCCCCTCAGCGAGAGCGACTACCTGTATCCCGGCAACGCCCCGTCGAACACGGAGTTCGACATCACCGTCCCTCAGGGGCGGCTGTGGGTGATGGGCGACCACCGGGCCAACTCCGCGGACTCCCGCTCGCACCAGAACACCGACTACGGCGGCACGGTCCCCGAGGACGAGGTGGTGGGCCGCGCCATGGTCATCGCCTGGCCACTGGGTCACTGGAACAGTCTCAAGGAACCGCAAACATTCTCTTCCGTGGCCGACTCGGCGGCCGGGACGACCGCGGCTCCCCAACTGTCGCATAGGGTTGCTCCCGACGATCCGAACGGAACGATCCAACTCCCGACCCCTGCGGAACTCCCGCTCGTTATGGGAGTGGTGGGCCTGCAACGCGTACGCAGCAGGCGGCGGCACAGAGTAAGGAGTTGGCGTGGGGGATGTGGCGGTTGGCGCACGGTCGGGACACGACGGCGAGGAGCACCGCGGGCGCCCCGTGGAAGCCGATGTCCCGGCCGCGGACAGCGCCGTGACCTCCGGGAGTGACTCCGGGGCGACGGGGAACGGCACGACGTCGGACCCGCAGGGCCGGACCGAGGGCCAGGGATCGGGGGGCTCCGCGCCCCAGCCGCGCAAGCAGCGCTCCTTCTGGAAGGAGCTGCCGATCCTGATCGTCATCGCGCTGGTGCTCGCGCTGCTGATCAAGACGTTCCTGGTGCAGGCGTTCTCGATCCCGTCCGACTCGATGCAGAACACCCTCCAGCAGGGTGACCGCGTCCTGGTCGACAAGCTCACGCCCTGGTTCGGCTCAGAGCCCGAGCGCGGCGAGGTCGTCGTCTTCCACGACCCCGACGACTGGCTGGCGGGCGAGCCCACGCCCAACCCGAACATCATCCAGACCTTCCTCAGCTGGATCGGCCTGATGCCGTCCGCGGAGGAGAAGGACCTCATCAAGCGGGTCGTCGGCGTCGGCGGCGACACGGTCGAGTGCAACGGCACGGGCCCGCTGAAGGTCAACGGCAAGGCGCTCGACGAAGGGTCGTACGTGTACCCCGGCAACACGCCGTGCACGGTCGACGACCAGGGCGGCCAGTTCAAGGTGAAGGTCCCCGAGGGCTACATCTGGGTCATGGGCGACCACCGGCAGAACTCACGCGACTCGCGGTACAACCAGAGCGACAAGAACCACGGCATGGTCCCGGTGGACAAGGTCGTCGGCCGCGCCATCGTCAAGGCCTGGCCGATCAACCGCTGGGGCACGCTGCCGGTCCCGGACACCTTCGACCAGCCTGGCCTCGGCGACCAGTCGTCGGCTGCCGGCGCCCTGCCGGTGGCGCCGCAGGGCATCGCCCTCGTCGGCGTGGTGCCGTTCGCGGTGTGGCGGCGCAGGCAGGCCGTGAAGGCCGCGTCCGAGACCCGCTGAGGACGGTCCGACGACGGTCGGGACCGGACGAGTACGGCTGAGGGCCGACCGAGGGCGGCTGACTACCGGCCCAGGACGGCTGAGAATCGCCCGACGACGGTCGGGGACCAACCGGACGACGGCCGGGGACGGTTGAGAGCGGGCGGAACCCTTCGTGTTCCGTCCGCTTCGTGAAGCCGCCGTGGAGCTTGCGACCTCGGACGTCCTGACGAGGGAGAAGGGCTGCCCCCGTTCGGTACCGCCGGGTAGGGTGCGGGTCCATGGGTGGCGAGAGCACTACGCGTACGGCCCCGCGCAGCGGTGGCACCAGCAAAGGCCCGGTGGGCAGCCGGACCGGACAACGTCTGTCCGGCCTGGCCGTCGCGCTGGGCCTCGTGCTGTTCCTGGCGGGATTCGCGTGGGCGGCGGTGATCTACCGGCCGTACACCGTGCCGACGAGTTCGATGACCCCGACCATCGACGCCGGCGACCGGGTGCTCGCGCAGAGCGTCGACGGTGGCGAGGTGCGCCGGGGTGACGTCGTCGTCTTCCGCGACAGCACCTGGGTCGAGAACGCGCCCGTGGTCAAGCGGGTGGTCGCGGTCGGCGGGGACACCGTCGCCTGCTGCACCAAGGGCAAGCTCACGGTCAACGGCAAGCAGATCGAGGAACCGTACCTGCCCGAGGGCAGCCTCGCCGAGATCAAGGACTTCCCGACCGTGACGGTCCCCAAGGGGCGCCTCTTCCTGCTCGGTGACGAGCGCCTGGGCTCTTTGGACTCCACCGCCCATCTCACGGACGCCGCCCGGGGCACCGTCTCCAGCGGCGCCGTGACCGCCCGGGTCGACGCCGTCATCTGGCCCATGAAGGGCATGCTGCAGCGCCCCACGGGCTTCGAGGCGCTCGGTGCTCTCTCCGAGCCGGGGCCGCTGCACACGATCGGCATCATGATCGTCGCCGGTGGCGCGCTGGTACTCGTCGGTGGCGCCTACGGCCCCGTGGCCAACACGCTGGGCGGCCGCCGGCGCGCCCGGACGGGGTCCGCCGGTGTCCGCTGAGGCCGCGGACACGAACGGCGACGCGCCGGCGCACGGGGACGCGGACTCCTGCCAGGGAGGACTGCGCAAGGTCGCCCGGGTCGTACTGCTCGACCCCGAGGACCGCGTCCTGCTGCTGCACGGTCATGAACCGGACGACCCGGCCGACGACTGGTGGTTCACACCTGGCGGCGGCCTGGAGGGCGACGAGACCCGTGAGCAGGCCGCTCTGCGGGAACTCGCCGAGGAGACGGGCATCACCGAGGTCGAACTCGGCCCGGTGCTGTGGCGGCGCAGGTGCTCCTTCCCGTTCGCGGGCCGCCGCTGGGACCAGGACGAGTGGTATTTCCTGGCCCGTACGACCCAGACGGCGACGCGCGCCACTGGGCTCACCGAACTGGAGCGGCGCAGTGTCGCCGGAGCGCGCTGGTGGACGTGTCGGGAACTGAGCCAGGCACATGAGACGGTGTATCCGACCAGACTCGCCGAGCTGCTGCGCAGGGTGCTCGACGAGGGTCCCCCGGCCAGGCCCGAGATCCTTGACACGGAAATCGTCTAGGTGCTGCGGGTACTGGCGCACAATGGTGGGATCGCACGGCTGAAGGGGAACATGCCATGAGCGCCGAGGACCTCGAGAAGTACGAGACCGAGATGGAGCTGAAGCTCTACCGGGAGTACCGCGATGTCGTCGGTCTGTTCAAATACGTGATCGAGACTGAGCGACGTTTCTACCTGACCAACGACTACGAGATGCAGGTGCACTCGGTCCAGGGCGAGGTGTTCTTCGAGGTGTCCATGGCGGACGCCTGGGTCTGGGACATGTACCGGCCGGCTCGCTTCGTCAAGCAGGTCCGCGTCCTGACGTTCAAGGACGTGAACATCGAGGAGCTCAACAAGAGCGACCTCGAACTGCCGGGAGGCTGACGGCCCCCGGCTGTCACTCTCCCTCGCTGTCTGCCGCTGTCTGCCGCTGTCTGCCGCCGTCGCCCCGAGATCCCTCGTCGGGGTGACGGCGATATCCACAACCGCCGAGTAATCAACCAAGATCCACTTCGCTGGGTCGGATGCGTGACGGTTGGCGCCGGAGGTGGTGCCGACATGAAGACGCAGCAGGCACGCAGCGCACTCGGCAAATACGGCGAGGGACTGGCCGCCCGGCGGCTGGCCGAGGCCGGAATGACGGTCCTGGAGCGCAACTGGCGTTGCGGCAGGACCGGGGAGATCGACATCGTCGCCCGCGAGGGTGAGGTCCTGGTCGTCTGCGAGGTGAAGACCCGCAGGGCGGGTCCCTTCCAGCACCCCCTGGCGGCGATCACGCCGGCCAAGGCGGAACGCCTGCGCGGCCTGGCGCAACGGTGGACGCAGGAGCGCGGGGGAGCACCGCCCGGCGGGGTCCGCATCGACCTGGTCGCCGTGCTGCTGCCGCGCCGCGGCGCGCCCTCCGTCGAGCTTGTGCGGGGGGTGGCCTGAGATGGGCTTCGCGCGTACGTGCTCGGTGGCGCTGGTGGGCGTCGAAGGCGTGGTGGTGGAGGTGCAGGCCGACCTCGAACCGGGCGTCGCGGCCTTCGCACTGGTCGGGCTGCCGGACAAGAGCCTGACGGAGAGCCGTGACCGGGTGCGGGCGGCGGTGGTGAACTCCGGCGGCGCATGGCCGCAGAAGAAGCTCACGGTCGGGCTGAGCCCGGCGTCCGTGCCGAAGGGCGGCTCCGGGTTCGATCTCGCCGTCGCCTGCGCGGTGCTCGGCGCCGCCGAGCGCATCGATCCCCGTGTGCTCGCCGACATCGTGATGATCGGCGAGCTGGGCCTCGACGGACGGGTGCGGCCGGTACGGGGCATCCTGCCGGCCGTGCTGGCCGCGGCCGACGCGGGATACGAGCAGGTCGTCGTGCCGGAGTGCGCCGCCGCCGAGGCCTCGCTCGTGCCCGGAGTGTCGGTGCTCGGCGTCCGCAGTCTGCGTCAGCTCATCGCCGTACTGGCCGACGAACCGGTCTTCGACGAGGAACCCGACGAGCCGGGGCGCCCCGACCCGCTCCTGGCCGGACTGCGGCTGCCCGGGACGGGCGCGGCCACGGGCATGAACAGCCTCGGCGCCGCCGAGCACGACCAGGGACACGACCTCGCGGACGTCGTGGGCCAGATCTCCGCCCGCACCGCGGTGGAGGTGGCCGCCGCGGGCGGGCACCACCTGTTCCTGGAGGGCCCGCCCGGCGCCGGCAAGACCATGCTGGCCGAGCGGCTGCCGGCCGTCCTGCCCCGGTTGCTGCGGGAGGAGTCGCTGGAGGTCACGGCGGTCCACTCGGTGGCCGGGCTGCTGCCACCGGGCAAGCCCCTGATCGACGTCGCGCCCTACTGCGCCCCGCACCACTCGGCCACCATGCAGGCGCTCGTCGGCGGCGGCCCCGGCATCGCACGTCCCGGCGCGGTCTCGCTCGCCCATCGAGGCGTGCTTTTTCTCGATGAATGTCCCGAATTCAGCGGCCGGGCCCTGGACGCCCTGCGCCAGCCCCTGGAGGCGGGGCACGTCGTCATCGCCCGCAGCGCGGGTGTGGTGCGGTTCCCGGCGCGATTCCTGATGGTGCTCGCGGCCAATCCGTGTCCCTGCGGGCGCTTCTCCCAGCGGGACACGTCGTGCGAGTGTCCGCCGTCGGCCATCCGGCGCTACCAGGCCAGGCTCTCCGGCCCGCTGCTCGACCGGGTCGATCTCCGGGTCGAGGTCGAGCCGGTCGGCCGGGCCGAACTGGCACGGCGGGGCGCGGCGGGCGAGTCCACGGCGACGGTCGCCGAGCGGGTGCGGGCGGCCCGCGAGCGGGCGGCGGCGCGGCTCGCGGGCACCCCCTGGCGGACCAACAGCGAGGTGCCGGGACGGGACCTGCGCGACCGCTGGCACGCCCTGGGCGGCGCGATGGACGAGGCCGAACGGAACCTGGAGCGCGGTGTGCTCACGGCCCGCGGACTCGATCGCGTCCTGCGCGTCGCCTGGACCGTCGCGGACCTGGTCGGTCACGACCGGCCCGACGCGACGGATGTCGCGCTCGCCCTTCAGCTGCGCACCGGTGTGCCACGCGGCGTGCCGATGGCCATCGGGGCCCTGACGTGAGCGGCGGCGAGGCGCAGGACGACGACCTGCTCGCTCGTGTCCTGCTCACCCGGGTCATCGAGCCAGGCGACGAGGCCGGCGGGCGGTGGGTGCGGCGGTTCGGCGTGCGGGAGGTGGCACGGCGGCTGCGGGACGGCGGGGCCGTGCTGCCCGGGGCGAGCGAGCGGCGGTGGGCCGGACTGCGGGAGCGGGCCGCGCGGGCCGAGCCCGCACGGGACCTGGCCGTCGCCCGGGCGGCCGGTGTGCGGTTCGTGGGGCCCGGTGCGGCCGAGTGGCCGGGACAGCTCGACGACCTCGACGACGCCCGCCCCCTGGGGCTGTGGGTGCGGGGACGGCCCAGCCTGCGGGTGTGGGCGCTGCGCTCGGTCGCCGTGGTGGGGGCACGGGCCTGCACCGAGTACGGCGCCCACATGGCGGCCGTGCTCGCCGCCGGACTCGCCGAGCGCGGCTGGGTGGTGGTCTCCGGCGGCGCCTACGGCATCGACGGTGCCGCCCACCGGGGCGCCCTCGGGGCCGGCGGGGCCACCGTCGCCGTCCTGGCCTGCGGTGTCGACCGGCCCTACCCGCGCGGACACACCCAGTTGATCACCAGGATCGCGGAGCAGGGGCTGGTGATCGGGGAACTGCCGCCGGGTGACCATCCGACGCCTGGCCGGTTCATCCTGCGGAACCGGGTGATCGCGGCGCTGACCAGGGGGACCGTGGTCGTCGAGGCGGCGTATCGAAGCGGTTCGCTGGCCACGGCACGGGCGGCGCAGCGGTTGGGCCGGCACACCATGGCGGTGCCGGGACCGGCCACCAGCGGGCTCTCCGCGGGCACGCACGAGCTCCTGCGTGGTGACGCCGTCCTGGTCACGGACGCCGCGGAGGTCGTCGAACTGGTCGGTGACATGGGAGAGCTGGCGCCGGACCGGCGAGGGCCGGTGCTCCCGCGCGACCTGCTGGAACCGGGCGCCCGGCGGGTGCTGGCCGCGCTGCCGGCCCGCCGGGCCGCGGCCGCGGACGAGGTCGCGCGCGGCGCACAGACGACCGAGGACGACGCGATCGCGAGACTGTACGAACTACGAGCACTTGGTTACGTCGAACGACACGGCGACGGCTGGAAGTTGACACGCGAGTCGATGATCTCCGTCCGGGGTGGTCGTGGCCCGTGCTGACCGAGCGTGTTCGGCCGTCCGGGGGATCCCCGAAGCCCTTGGGAATCCACGCAGTTGACGCTTTCCGGTGGTCACGCAGGGCGACCGGCGCGCTTCGGCGGAGCATTCAGTGGAACGTTTCTGCGTGCGGCGTCGCACTCGCCCTTCGCGCACCGCGACGCTCCAGTCACGCTACGCTCACAAGGATCCAGACACAGCCCACCTACTCGGCACCGATCCCGACAGCTCACCCAGTCACTCCTGGCTCACGTACGTCCCGTACTTCACGGCAGAACGGCACAAGGCGACGAATGCCCCAGCACACCTCCGGGTCCGACCGGGCGGCGATCCCCCCAGCCGCCCGCGACGGTGGCAGCGTGCGGCCGCCCGCTCCCTCGACCCTCGACGAGCTGTGGCGGTCCTACAAGGCGACGGGGGACGAACGGCTGCGGGAGCAGCTGATCCTGCACTACTCGCCGCTGGTCAAGTACGTGGCGGGGCGGGTGAGCGTCGGGCTGCCGCCCAACGTCGAGCAGGCGGACTTCGTGTCGTCGGGGGTGTTCGGGCTGATCGACGCGATCGAGAAGTTCGACGTCGACCGGGAGATCAAGTTCGAGACGTACGCGATCACGCGGATCCGGGGCGCGATGATCGACGAGCTGCGGGCGCTGGACTGGATCCCGCGCTCGGTGCGGCAGAAGGCGCGGAACGTGGAGCGGGCCTACGCGACGCTGGAGGCCCGGCTGCGCCGGACGCCGACGGAGGTCGAGGTGGCCGCCGAGCTGGGGATCGCGGTGGACGATCTCCACGCGGTGTTCAGTCAGTTGTCGCTGGCGAACGTGGTGGCGCTGGAGGAGCTGCTGCACGTCGGCGGCGAGGGCGGCGACCGGCTGAGTCTCATGGACACGCTGGAGGACACCGCAGCCGACAATCCCGTGGAGGTGGCCGAGGACCGGGAGCTGCGGCGGTTCCTGGCGCGGGCCATCAACACGCTGCCCGACCGCGAGAAGACCGTCGTCACGCTGTACTACTACGAGGGCCTCACACTCGCCGAGATCGGGAACGTGCTCGGCGTGACCGAGAGCCGGGTCAGTCAGATCCACACCAAGTCGGTGCTCCAGCTGCGCGCGAAACTGGCGAGCTTCGGCCGTTGACCTGGCCGAACGTGGGCGCGTCGGCGGGAGACACTCCCGTCGGGCGTGGCACGTCCGTAGAGTGGTTGACGTGCCAAGGATTCGAGCGGCCTCTGTGGCCGAGCACCGGTCGATGCAGCGAGCCGCCCTGCTGGACGCGGCACGGTCCCTGTTGTCCGAGGGCGGGACGGAGGCGCTGACCTTCCCGGCCCTCGCCGAACGGACGGGACTCGCGCGTTCTTCCGTGTACGAGTACTTCCGGTCGCGGGCGGCCGTGGTCGAGGAGCTGTGCCAGGTCGACTTCCCGGTCTGGGCGGCGGAGGTGGCGGCTGCGATGGCGGCGGCCGACGGCCCGGACGCCAAGGTCGAGGCGTATGTGCGGCAGCAGCTCGCGCTGGTCGGCGACCGGCGGCACCGCGCCGTGGTGGCGATCTCCGCGAGCGAGCTCGACGCGGGGGCCCGGGAGAAGATCCGGGCCGCGCACGGCGGGCTCGTGGCGATGATCGTCGAGGCGTTGCGGGAGCTGGGGCACGCGGAGCCACGGCTGGCGGCGATGCTGCTTCAGGGGGTCGTCGACGCTGCCGTGCGGCGGATCGAGCTCGGTGCGGCCGAGGATCCGTCGGCGATCACCGATGCGGCGGTGGGGATGGCGCTGCGAGGAGTTCACGGCTGAGACCGGCGGTGCGGTGCGTTCCGGTGCACTGTGCCGGGGCCGGCGCGGCGTGCTGTGGGGCGTGTCGTGGGTCGCGCGGTCCGGCGTTCGCGGGTGCCGCCCGCGCCTACCGGTGCCGCCCAGGACGGCACGAATGCCCGCAGGTCGGCGTGGACGGGTCGGCGTGGGCGGGCTTTCGTGGGCGGGTCGGCGTGGGCGGGCTTTCGTGGGCGGGTCTGCGTGAGCAGGGCGGCGCGGGCAGGGCAACGCAAGCGGGACGGGTGCGCGGGGGACAGCGCAGGCGGGGCAGCGCGCGCCGGACGGCGCAGGTCATCGGGGTACCGGGACGCCCAGTACCGGGAGCAGTCTTGACGGGGCGGGGTGGAGCAGTCGGGGTGGGAGCAGGGTCAGCGGGTTGAGGTAGGTCGTTGCTCGCACCAGGCCCCAGTGCACACACGGGGCCGGGCAGTGACCGCCCGTCGGCTCCACCGTGCCGACCGGGTCCCCCGGTTCCAGCGCGTCGCCCTGGTGGACGGACGGACGTACCGGCTCGTACGTCGTCCGTAGGGGTGGATCGCCCGTCCCCGTCAGTTCCACCGAGACGACCCCCCGGCCGGCCACCCGGCCCGCGAAGGACACGCGGCCGGACGCCACAGCCCGTACCGGTGTTCCCGGCGAGGCCGCCAGGTCGACACCGCGGTGACCGGGGCCGTAGACCGTCGCCGGGGGCTCCCAGCCGCGCAGGACCATGGGGCGCGAGCCCACCGGCCAGGCGCGGGCGACGGTCGGCACGGGGTCCGCCGGCGGGAGCGGGTCGCCGGCGTGGGCCGTCGGGGACAGAGCGGTCAGGGGCAGGGCGGTCAGGGTCAGGGTCAGGGCGGTCACGGTCAGGGCCGTCAGGAGGGGCGGCAGCAGCGCCCATCGCCTCGTACGCATCGGGGACATGCGAGAACCGTCCCGCAGGCCGACCGGACATGACCGGCATCTGTGGACTACTCGCCGGTTGTGGACAGCGGCGTCACCCACGGCCCCGCCGGTCCCGTACACTTCTTCTGGCGATCCGGGTCACCGGGTCGACTTCGCACGCCCCGATATGGCGACCGGCGACGGTCCCCTGTCAGCGCCCCTCGGTCCTTTGTGGCACGGCGCACCGCGGGCGTCAGGCGCGGATGCCGTCCGGTATCCGCGGCAACCGAGAAACTCAAGGAGAACGGCCATGGCCGTCGTCACGATGCGGGAGCTGCTGGAAAGCGGCGTCCACTTCGGTCACCAGACCCGTCGTTGGAACCCGAAGATGAAGCGCTTCATCTTCACGGAGCGCAACGGCATCTACATCATCGACCTGCTCCAGTCGCTGTCGTACATCGACCGCGCCTACGAGTTCGTCAAGGAGACCGTCGCCCACGGCGGCACGGTCATGTTCGTCGGCACGAAGAAGCAGGCGCAGGAGGCCATCGCCGAGCAGGCCACCCGCGTCGGCATGCCCTTCGTCAACCAGCGCTGGCTGGGCGGCATGCTCACCAACTTCTCCACCGTCTACAAGCGTCTGCAGCGCCTCAAGGAGCTCGAGCAGATCGACTTCGAGGACGTCGCCGCGTCCGGTCTGACCAAGAAGGAGCTTCTCGTGCTCTCGCGCGAGAAGGCCAAGCTGGAGAAGACCCTCGGTGGTATCCGCGAGATGTCCAAGGTTCCCAGCGCCGTCTGGATCGTGGACACCAAGAAGGAGCACATCGCGGTCGGCGAGGCCCGGAAGCTCAACATCCCGGTCGTCGCCATCCTCGACACGAACTGTGACCCCGACGAGGTCGACTACAAGATCCCGGGCAACGACGACGCGATCCGCTCCGTCACCCTGCTCACCCGTGTGATCGCGGACGCGGTCGCCGAGGGTCTGATCTCCCGCTCCGGTGTCGCCACCGAGGGCAAGGGTGACAAGGCCGCCGGCGAGCCGCTCGCCGCCTGGGAGCGCGACCTGCTCGAGGGCGAGAAGAAGACCGACGAGGCCGAGGTCCAGACCTCCGCCGAGACGGAGAAGGTCGCCGACGCCGAGCAGGCCGAGGTTGCGGCCGTCGAGGTCGAGGCCGCCGAGGCGCCCGCTGCAGAGGCGCCGGCCGCCGAGGCCCCCGCCGCGGACGCCGAGCAGGCCTGACCCCCTCACCCCTTCGGGTTTACTGGACGGCGGGGGCACAAAGCCCCCGCCGTTCGGCCCGTAGATCTTCAGACTTCGAGAGAGATTCCAGGAATCATGGCGAACTACACCGCCGCCGACGTCAAGAAGCTCCGTGAGCTCACCGGCGCCGGCATGATGGACTGCAAGAAGGCGCTGGACGAGGCCGAGGGCAACGTCGACAAGGCCGTCGAGGCGCTCCGTATCAAGGGCCAGAAGGGCGTCGCCAAGCGCGAGGGCCGCTCCGCCGAGAACGGCGCCGTGGTCTCGATCATCGCCGACGACAACTCCTCCGGCGTCCTCGTCGAGCTGAAGTGCGAGACGGACTTCGTCGCCAAGGGCGAGAAGTTCCAGGCCGTGGCCGCCGCCATCGCCGAGCACGTCGCCAAGACCTCCCCGGCCGACATCGACGCGCTGCTCGCGTCCGAGATCGAGGCCGGCAAGACCGTCCAGGCGTTCGTGGACGAGGCCAACGCCAACCTGGGCGAGAAGATCGTCCTGGACCGCTTCGCGCAGTTCGCCGACGGCTACGTGGCGGCGTACATGCACCGCACGATGCCCGACCTGCCCCCGCAGATCGGTGTCCTCGTCGAGCTGGACAAGCCGAACGCCGAGGTCGCCCGCGGTGTCGCCCAGCACATCGCCGCCTTCGCGCCGAAGTACCTCTCCCAGGAGGACGTCCCGGCCGAGGTCGTCGAGTCCGAGCGTCGCATCGCCGAGGAGACCACCCGCGCCGAGGGCAAGCCCGAGGCCGCGATCGCCAAGATCGTCGATGGTCGGCTCAACGGCTTCTTCAAGGACGCCACGCTGCTCGGCCAGCCGTACGCGCTCGACAACAAGAAGTCGGTCCAGAAGGTTCTGGACGAGGCGGGTGTCGCCCTGAAGCGCTTCACGCGCATCAAGGTCGGCATCTGAGTCCGTACCGCGATCGGCGCGCGACTCCTGGCGGAACTTCGCTAGGGTCGACAGCAGTCGTCCGCGTACGGCGTCGTCACGCACGCGCGTGACGGACGACAGCAGATCTGACGAGGAGGCCATTGCCGCGCACGGGTTGCGAACGACACCCCACCGGCAGTGGCCTTCTTCGTATGTGCACCACGTGAAAGAGGCGGGATCTCCATGACCACCAAGGCCCAGACGAGCGACGAAGGCAAAGTAGGCGGCCGGTTTCTGCTGAAGCTGTCCGGAGAGGCTTTCGCCGGTGGCGGGGGCCTGGGTGTGGACCCCGACGTGGTGCACAAGATCGCCCGTGAGATCGCCGCCGTCGTCCGCGACGGGGCGCAGATCGCGGTCGTCATCGGCGGCGGCAACTTCTTCCGCGGCGCCGAACTCCAGCAGCGTGGCATGGACCGCGCGCGCTCCGACTACATGGGCATGCTCGGCACGGTGATGAACTGTCTCGCCCTCCAGGACTTCCTGGAGAAGGAGGGCATCGACAGCCGGGTCCAGACCGCCATCACCATGGGCCAGGTCGCCGAGCCGTACATCCCGCTGCGTGCCGTGCGGCACCTGGAGAAGGGCCGTGTGGTCATCTTCGGTGCCGGTATGGGCATGCCGTACTTCTCCACCGACACCACGGCCGCGCAGCGCGCCCTCGAGATCGACGCCGAGGCGCTGCTGATGGGCAAGAACGGCGTGGACGGGGTCTACGACTCCGATCCGAAGACCAACCCGGACGCGGTCAAGTTCGACGCCCTCGGCTACGGCGAGGTCATCACCCGCGAGCTGAAGGTCGCCGACGCCACCGCCGTCACGCTGTGCCGCGACAACAAGCTGCCGATCCTGGTCTTCGAGCTTCTGGCGGAGGGCAATATCGCGCGCGCCGTCAAGGGTGAGAAGATCGGCACGCTTGTGGGTGACCAGGACAGCCGGAACTGACCGGAGCACCACCTCGTCCCCGGGGACGAAACCTGTCCGCGGGACGGACGGGACGGACCCTGGTCGGGGGATGGACAATGTCCTGCCGGTCGGGAACCGTGCAGGAAGAAGACGCGACGCAGCCGGCTACCGGCCCCGCGAGGGAACCGTGGCCGGGCCTACTCAAGACACGCAGGAGCAAGTGGTGATCGAAGAGACCCTCCTCGAGGCCGAGGAGAAGATGGAGAAGGCCGTCGTGGTCGCCAAGGAGGACTTCGCCGCGATCCGCACCGGCCGTGCGCACCCGGCGATGTTCAACAAGATCGTGGCCGACTACTACGGCGCGCTGACGCCGATCAACCAGCTGGCCTCGTTCTCCGTGCCGGAGCCGCGCATGGCCGTGGTGACGCCGTTCGACAAGAGCGCGCTGCGCAACATCGAGCAGGCGATCCGCGACTCCGACCTGGGCGTCAACCCGAGCAACGACGGAAACATCATCCGGGTGACCTTCCCCGAGCTGACGGAAGAGCGCCGCAAGGAGTACATCAAGGTCGCGCGGACCAAGGGCGAGGACGCCAAGGTCTCGATCCGCTCCGTGCGCCGCAAGGCGAAGGACGCGCTCGACAAGCTCGTCAAGGACAAGGAGTCCGGCGAGGACGAGGTCCGCCGTGCGGAGAAGGAGCTCGACGACACCACCGCGAAGTACGTCGCCCAGGTGGACGAGCTCCTGAAGCACAAGGAAGCGGAGCTGCTCGAGGTCTGATGAACGACTCTTCCTGGGGAGCGCCGCCACAAGCCGGGTACTGGGGGCCGTCCGACCAGGGGCCTGTCCAGGGGGCTGCCCCGGCGGGTCCCGCGTACGATGCGCCTGAGGCGCAGCACACTCGCCCCATGCCCATCGTGCCCGGCCCACCCGCCCATGGCGGAGACCAGGATGACGACCGGGGGGCCGCTCGGCCGGGCGGCCCCTTGTTCGGGGACGAGCCGTTCCGCGACGAGTCTTACCGGAACGAGCCGTTCCGCGACGAGTCGTACCGAGACCAGTCGTACCGAGATCAGCCGTACCGCGACGAGACCCCGTCGGCGCAGCCCCATGCGGCGGTGCCGCAGAATCCGGAGCCCATGCCCGACGCCCCTCAGCCGGCGCCCGCACCGCAGAAGAAGAGCGCGGGCCGTGACCTGGGCGCGGCCATAGGCGTCGGCGCCGGACTCGGCGCGGTGATCATCGCGTCCCTGTTCGTCGTCAAGGCCGTGTTCGTCGGCGTGGTGGCGGTCGCCGTGGTCGTCGGCCTGTGGGAGCTGACCAGTCGGCTCCACGAGCGCAAGGGCATCAAGGCGCCCCTGGTGCCGCTGGCACTCGGTGGCGCGGCGATGGTCGTCGCCGGCTATGTCAGCGGAGCGGAGGGCGCGTGGGTCGCCATGGCGCTCACCGCGCTGGCCGTGCTCGTCTGGCGGATGACGGAGCCGCCGGAGGGCTACCTCAAGGACGTCACGGCGGGTGTCTTCGCCGCCTTCTACGTGCCGTTCCTGGCCACGTTCGTCGCGATGATGCTGACGGCGCACGACGGTGCCTGGCGCGTGATGACGTTCCTGCTGCTGACCGTGGTCAGCGACACGGGCGCGTACGCCGTCGGCTGGCGCTTCGGCAAGCACAAGCTGGCCCCGCGCATCAGTCCCGGCAAGACCCGTGAGGGGCTGCTGGGCGCGGTGTCGTTCGCCATGGTCGCGGGCGCGCTGTGCATGCAGTTCCTGATCGACGACGGTGAGTGGTGGCAGGGCCTGCTGCTGGGTCTCGCGGTGGCCGCCAGCGCGACGCTCGGCGACCTCGGCGAGTCCATGATCAAGCGGGACCTGGGCATCAAGGACATGGGCACGCTGCTTCCCGGGCACGGGGGCATCATGGACCGGCTGGACTCGCTGCTGCCGACGGCTCCCGTGGTGTGGCTGCTGCTGGTCATCTTCGTGGGGTCCGGCTGACGGCCGCTCCAGCCGCCCGCGCTGCTTCCACACCCCTTCGGAACCACCCCTTCCGCACATATGATCACCCTGCCGTGATCTGTGTTGCGGGAGGGGTGGAGCGCTATGTGGGGGCGTAGGCGGGCCAGGCGCGAGCAGGAGGCGCAGGAGGCGGTCGAAGGGCTCGCGGCGAGCTTCCGCTCGACCGTGGAGGGGGCGGACCGGTCCCATGAGGCGCTCCTGGAACTGCGGGAGGCGCTGGCGCAGGAGCTGGCGGAGATCGCCGTACTGCTCGGACGCCGGGACGGAGTGCCCGCCGACGCGATACGCGGACAGACGGACGCGGCGGCGCGTGTCCTGGCGGACGTGGACGGGATGTCGGAGCGGTACACCGAGACCCGTGCCCACCTCGTCGGCAAGGATCTGGACGACCTCGGCGAGATCATGCCCTCGCTGGAGGAGCTCGTCGAACAGGCCCAGGAGATGGCGGCGGCCGGGGAGCCGTTCGTCGAGGCCATCGAGTCGGTGATGGAGCTGCGCCGGACGACCGAGCGGCTGCGCGACGACCTGGTCCCGCTCCGCGAACGGATCCACGCCGCCCACCGGGCCGCGCGGGACGAGCTGGCCGCGGCGCAGGGCGCACCCGGCTGGTTCGGCCGACAGGCGACGCTCGCCACCCTCGGCGACCGCCTGACCGCACTCGACGAGGGCCGCGTCACTCCCACGCCCGAGCACAACGTCACCGATCACTACCGCGAGCTGGAGCGCGAGATCGCCGAACTGCGCGACGTGCTGGCGACGGACGGCTGAGCCGCCTGGGCACCTTGGATCGCGGCGGGGCTCGTCATGGCTGGGCCGTGCCCGGGACTGCCTGCGGCTCGACGCTGACAGACACCACCCCCGGGTGACCACCCCCACCCCGCTCCCGCCTGGGGCAGCGGAGTTGATCTGCCACACTGGAAGAGTTATGCCTGCACCCGGAGAACTCACTTTCGTCGCCCCGCGCGGAGCCAAGAAGCCGCCGCGGCATCTCGCCGACCTCACGCCCGCGGAGCGCAAGGACGCCGTGGCCGAGATCGGTGAGAAGCCGTTCCGTGCCAAGCAGCTCTCGCAGCACTACTTCGCTCGGTACGCGCACGACCCGGCGGAGTGGACCGACATCCCCGCCGGTTCGCGCGGCCGGCTCCAGGAAGCGCTGCTTCCGGAGCTGATGACGGTCGTGCGGCATCTGTCGACCGACGAGGGCACCACGCGCAAGACGCTGTGGCGGCTGTTCGACGGGACGCTCGTCGAGTCCGTGCTGATGCGTTACCCGGACCGGGTGACCATGTGCATCAGCTCACAGGCCGGCTGCGGGATGAACTGTCCGTTCTGCGCGACCGGGCAGGCCGGACTGGACCGGAACCTGTCGACCGCGGAGATCGTGCACCAGATCGTCGACGGGATGCGCGCCCTGCGCGACGGTGAGGTGCCCGGTGGACCGGCCCGGCTGTCCAACATCGTCTTCATGGGCATGGGCGAGCCCCTCGCCAACTACAAGCGGGTCGTGGGAGCCGTCCGGGCGCTCACCGACCCCGCGCCGGACGGGCTCGGGCTGTCGCAGCGTGGCATCACCGTGTCGACGGTCGGGCTGGTGCCCGCCATCCACCGGTTCGCCGACGAGGGCTTCAAGTGCCGCCTGGCGATCTCGCTGCACGCGCCCGACGACGAGCTGCGCGACACACTGGTCCCCGTGAACACGCGGTGGAAGGTGCGCGAGGTCCTCGACGCCGGGTTCGACTACGTGGAGAAGTCCGGCCGCCGGCTGTCCATCGAGTACGCGCTGATCCGGGACATCAACGACCAGGCCTGGCGCGGTGACCGGCTCGGTCGGCTGCTCAGGGGCAAGCCCGTGCACGTCAACCTCATCCCGCTGAACCCGACGCCGGGCTCGAAGTGGACCGCCTCCCGTCCCGAGGACGAGAAGGCGTTCGTCGAGGCCATCGCGGCGCACGGGGTGCCGGTCACCGTCCGCGACACCCGCGGGCAGGAGATCGACGGCGCCTGCGGCCAGCTGGCCGCCACCGAGCGGTAGGCATTCCGGCCACGGCCGGTATTCTTGCGCGGTACACATCTTCATATTCCGACAGGGGAGCGCCACAGCGCTGAGAGTGCGGCAACCGGGCCGCAGACCCTCTGAACCTCGCCCAGGTCATTCTGGGTAGGAAGTTCGGTCATCACTCAAGCTGTTGCGCCCTGCCCGGGAGCCGGCGGATCCGTCCGACGGCCCCGGGCGGGGCCGCGTCTCTTCCTGGTCACCTCCAGGAGGAATCAAGTGCACACCAAGACGTTCGTGGCCGCGGCGGTCGGGCTGGGCCTGGTCACGCTGTCCGCCTGCGGGTCGTCCGCGGACGAGGGCGCTAAGGACTCCAAGACCGTCACCCTCGTCAGCCACAACTCGTGGGCCGTCTCGAAGAACGTGCTCGCGGACTTCGAGAAGCAGTCCGGGTACAAGGTCAAGGTCCTCGAGGACGGGGACGCGGGCCAGGCCGTCAACAAGGCGATCCTGACCAAGGACAACCCGCAGGGCGACGTCTTCTTCGGCGTCGACAACACGCTGCTGTCCCGGGCCCTCGACAACGGGCTGTTCCAGTCGTACGAGGCCAAGGGCCTGGGCCGGGTCGGGGCCGAGTACCAGCTCGACCAGGGCAAGCACCGGGTCACGCCGGTCGACTACGGCGACATCTGCGTCAACTACGACAAGGCCTGGTTCAGCGCGCACAAGCTGACCCCGCCGGCCACCCTCGACGACCTGGCCGAGCCGGCGTACAAGAACCTGCTCGTCACCGAGAACGCCGCCACCTCCTCGCCCGGCCTCGGCTTCCTGCTCGGCTCGGCCGCGAAGTACGGCGACGACGGGTGGCCGGAGTACTGGAAGAAGCTCGAGGCCAACGGTGTGAAGGTGGTCGACGGCTGGGAGCAGGCGTACAACGAGGAGTTCTCCGGTTCCGCGGGCGGCAAGAAGGCCAAGGGCGACCGGCCGCTCGTCGTGTCGTACGCCTCCTCGCCGCCCGCCGAGGTGATCTACGCCGACCCGAAGCCCACGACCGCGCCGACCGGCGTCGCGGCCGGAACCTGCTTCCGGCAGATCGAGTTCGCGGGGCTGCTGGGCAACGCGAAGAACACCGAGGGCGGCAAGGCGTTCATCGACTTCCTCGTCTCGAAGGAGTTCCAGGAGGACATGCCGCTGAACATGTTCGTCTACCCGGTGGTCGCGGACGCGAAGGTGCCGGCCGAGTTCACCGCGTACGGGCCCGCGGCCAAGGACCCCGAGATCATGGCGCCGGACCGGATCGCCGCCAACCGTGACCAGTGGGTCAAGTCGTGGACCTCGCTCGTACTGAAGTAGCCCCGCGCGCCCCCCGCGAGGGACGGAAGGGCAACGCGGCGCGGCTCGGGCTGATGGCCCTGCCCGTCGCGTTCTTCGGCGTCTTCTTCGCCTACCCGGTCGCCGCGATCGTCGCCCGTGGTCTGAAGGCCGACGGTGCCTGGCAGGTCGGGCGGATCGGGGAGGTGCTCGCGCAGTCCGACATCCGGCACGTCCTGTGGTTCACCACCTGGCAGGCGCTCGCCTCCACCGCGCTCACCCTGCTCGTCGCGCTCCCGGGGGCCTACGTCCTCGCCCGCTTCGACTTCCCGGGCAAGCGGCTCCTGCGGGCGGTCGTGACCGTGCCGTTCGTGCTGCCCACGGTCGTCGTCGGGACGGCGTTCCTGGCGCTGGTAGGGCGTGGCGGGCTGCTCGACGAGCTGTGGGGCGTACGGCTGGACACCACGGTGTGGGCGATCCTGCTCGCGCATGTCTTCTTCAACTACGCGGTCGTCGTACGGACGGTCGGCGGCCTGTGGGCGCAGCTGGACCCGCGGCAGGAGGAGGCGGCACGGGTGCTGGGCGCCTCCCGGTTCACCGCCTGGCGCACCGTCACCCTGCCGGCGCTCGGGCCCGCCGTGGCCGCCGCCGCGCTCATGGTCTTCCTCTTCACCTTCACCTCCTTCGGCGTCGTGCAGATCCTGGGCGGTCCGACCTTCTCCACCCTCGAAGTGGAGATCTACCGGCAGACCTCCGAGATCTTCGATCTGGCCACGGCCGCCGTGCTCACGATCGTCCAGTTCGCGGCGGTGGGCGCGATCCTCGCCGTGCACGCGTGGACGGTACGGCGCAGGGAGACCGCCCTGCGCCTCGTGGACGCGGCCGGGACGGCACGCCGGCCGCGCGGCGGCGGGCAGTGGGCGCTGCTGGCCGGGGTCCTCGCGACCGTCGCCGTGCTGATCCTGCTGCCGCTCGCCGTGCTGGTGCAGCGGTCGCTGGACGCCCCCGGCCTCGGCTACTACCGGGCGCTGACGTCGTCCGACGGGGGCGTCTTCCTGGTGCCGCCGATCGACGCGGTCGGCAACTCGCTGACGTACGCCCTCGCCGCCACCGCCATCGCCCTGGTGATCGGAGGTCTCGCCGCCGCGGCCCTGACCCGGCGCGACGCCGGGCGGCTGGTACGCGGCTTCGACGCGTTGCTGATGCTGCCGCTCGGGGTCTCCGCGGTGACGGTCGGCTTCGGGTTCCTGATCGCGCTCGACGAGCCGCCGCTGGATCTGCGCGCCTCCTGGATCCTCGTGCCACTCGCGCAGGCGCTGGTGGGCGTCCCCTTCGTGGTACGGACCATGCTGCCGGTGCTGCGGGCCGTGGACGGGCGGCTGCGGGAGGCGGCGGCCGTGCTCGGGGCGTCCCCGTGGCGGGTGTGGCGCGAGGTCGACCTGCCGCTGGTGCGGCGGGCGCTGCTGATCGCGGCCGGGTTCGCGTTCGCCGTGTCGCTGGGGGAGTTCGGGGCGACCGTGTTCATCGCGCGGCCCGACAACCCGACGCTGCCGGTCGCGGTCGCGAAACTGCTCGGCCGGGCCGGCGAACTCAACTACGGCCAGGCGATGGCCCTTTCGACGATTCTGATGCTGGTGTGCGCTGCGGCCCTGTTGGTGCTGGAGGGGCTTCGGGGCACGGACCGGACAGGGGAGTTCTGATGTTGCTGAGTCTTGCCGGCGCGACCGTGCGGTTCGGCGGCCGGGCCGTGCTCGACGCCGTCGATCTGGATGTCGCCGAGCACGAGGTCGTGTGCGTGCTCGGGCCCAGCGGGAGCGGGAAGTCGACGCTGCTGCGGGTGGTGGCCGGGCTGCAACCCCTGCACGACGGGCGGGTGCTGCTGGCCGGACGCGACCAGCGGGGGGTGCCCGCGCACCGGCGGGGTGTCGGTCTGATGTTCCAGGACCATCAGCTGTTCCCGCAGCGGGACGTGGGCGGAAACGTGGCGTTCGGGCTGCGCATGCACGGCGCCTCGCGCGGTGAACAGGAAGCCAGGGTGGGGGAGTTGCTGGACCTGGTCGGGCTGCCGGGGGCCGCGCGCCGGGCCGTCGCCGCGCTGTCCGGCGGTGAGCAGCAGCGGGTGGCGCTGGCCCGGGCGCTCGCGCCCCGGCCGCGGCTGCTGATGCTGGACGAGCCGCTGGGCCAGCTCGACCGGTCGCTGCGCGAGCGGCTGGTGGTGGAACTGCGCCAGTTGTTCGGCAGGTTGGGCACCACGGTGCTGGCGGTCACCCACGACCAGGGCGAGGCTTTCGCGCTCGC
Organism: Streptomyces sp. NPDC059582; assembly: GCF_042735715.1. Taxonomy (NCBI): domain Bacteria; kingdom Bacillati; phylum Actinomycetota; class Actinomycetes; order Kitasatosporales; family Streptomycetaceae; genus Streptomyces; species Streptomyces sp. NPDC059582. Next base: position 39,120 of record NZ_JBHWCC010000021.1, on the reverse strand, counting down.
CGACCGGGTCGTGGTGATGCGGGACGGGCGGATCGCCCAGTCCGGTACGCCGCTGGAGGTGTGGCAGCGGCCGGCGGACGCGTTCGTGGCGCGCTTCCTCGGCTTCGACAACGTGGTGGGGGCGACGGTCGCCGGGGAGGCCGCGGACACGCCCTGGGGCAAGGTCCCGGTCGGCGAGGGCGCACCGCAGGGGGCGCGCACCCTGTTGGTCCGCCCGGCCGGTGTGCGTCTGACGTCGGCCGACGTGGGCCTGCGCTGCACGGTGACCGCGCGCACCTTCAAGGGCACCCATGTAGCCGTCCGCCTTCAGCCGCGGGACGCGCCGGACCTGGAGGCGGCGTGCGCGCTGCGGGCGGCGCCGGAGGTCGGGGACGTGGTCGGCGTGGAGTTCGACGCGTCGGAGATCGTCGTGCTCGACTGACGGTCGGTCTCCGGGGTCGGGCCCGTGACTGCCCTACGAGGTCGTGCCCGAGGTGGCCGCCGACGCGATCGACGAGTGGCTGGAGACCGTGACGTACGTACAGCGCGCGATGCCGGAGCGGGTGGCGGACGACCTGCGCGGGCCCGGCGTCCGCACAGCCCGGGGCTGGAGGTCCTCGGCGAGCGGGATTCGCTGGAGTTCTGGCCGGCGCGGGCGACGTTCGGCTGACACGCGAGTGGCCCGCCCCGGTACGGGACGGGCCACGAGCGCGTACGGGTACGCGAGGAGGGGTCAGCTGTTGTTGCCGGCCCCACGACGGCGCATGCCGAAGAACACGGCACCTCCGCCGACGACGACCAGAGCGCCGGCGATGCCGACGATCATGCCCGTGTTGGAGTTCGCACCGGTCTCGGCGAGGTTGGAGTCACCGACCGCGGGCGAAGGCGCGTTGCTCGCGGCCTCGGCCGGGGCGGTGGTGCTCTCCGACGCCGACGGGGCCGGGGTCTCGGTCTCGGCCGGCGCGGAGGGGGTCTCCGACGCGGGCGGCGTGGCCGGCGGCGTCGAGGTGTCCTCGGTCTTGCAGGCCGTGGCCGGGGTGGTCAGGTTGGGCTTGATGTCCTGGTCGACCTGGTTGCCGGCCTTGACGTGGACGCGGTAGGTGGCGTTGGGAGCCCAGTCCTCGGCGAAGGTGAGGATGACACCTTCGCGCGAGCCCTTGACCTCCTGCTCGCCGATCTTCTGCTCGTCGGCGCCGTTGTTCTCGCGGAACACGGAGACGACGGCGGGGGTGCCGGAGAAGTCCTTGTCGGTGACAGTGATGACACCCTTGGCGCCGTCGCACTTGGCTTCGGCGGAGAACTCACTGATGTTGCAGGCGAGCGCGGTACCCGCGACGCCGAGCGCGAGCGCGGCCGAAGCGGAGGCGACACCGAGAATGCGCACGGAACGACGTGCGGTACGGCGAGATATGGACACGTTTGCCCTTCACGGGGAGCACAACTGCGGGGGGCTGAGGGGAGGATGAACAGACCTCGAGGCGGGTCTCACCACCCCCAGGTGACTCACAGGTCTATAAGTGCTCCGTAAGGAGTGTCAATGCATATGCCCATCGAGGGCCTGGGCTTTGCCCATCCATTACCCGCCGAGACGTTTCAGCGCCTCCGGAGCCTGCTCGATCCGGTCAACCAGGGCTATTCGGGACTCCATCGACCGCTCCCGCGCGAGCGCCTGGAGGAGCGGCCACGTGGGCAGTTTCTCCGTCCAGTGCACCCGGTCCACGAGCACCATCGGTGTGGGTTCACCGCGTGACTCGTAATAGTTCGGTGTCGCGTTGTCGAAGATTTCCTGAACGGTCCCGGCGGCGCCCGGCAGGAACACCACGCCCGCCGTGGAGCGGGCCAGCAGTCCGTCCTCGCGGGTGGCGTTGGCGAAGTACTTGGCGATGTGCGCGGCGAAGGCGTTGGGCGGCTCGTGGCCGTAGAACCAGGTCGGGATGCCGACCGAGGCGCCGCCGCCCGGCCAGCGGTCGCGCACCTCGAAGGCGGCGCGCGCCCAGTCGGTGACGGAGGGCCGGAACGAGGGGGACTTGGCCAGCAGCCGGAGCGCCTCGGTGAGCATCCCGTCGGCGAACGGAGCGGCGTACGCGCCGAGGTTGGCGGCCTCCATCGCGCCGGGTCCGCCGCCGGTTGCCACCGTGAGGCCGGCGCGCGTCAGTTCCCGGCCGAGCCGGGCGGCACCGGCGTACTCCTCGGTGCCGCGCGCCATGGCGTGGCCGCCCATGACGCCCACCACCGGCGCGTCGAGCAGGAGTTCGTCGAGGGCGTCGGAGACGGCGTCGTCGTGGACCGAACGCAGCATGGAGGCGAAGATGTCGCCGTCCGACTTCGTCCGCTGGAACCAGGCGTACGCCAGGGCGTCCGGGGTCGTCTCGTAGCCCTCGGCGAGGGAGTCGAACAGTTCGTCCGGCGTGTAGACGAAACCGCGGTACGGGTCGAAGGGCAGGCCCGGTACGGGCGGGAAGACGAGGGCGCCGGCGGCACGCACCCGTGCGGCCGCCTCCGGGGCCATCGGGCAGCCGAGGAAGACGGCGCCCGCGCAGTCCACGGACAGCAGCGCGTCCGTACGGCCCGTCAGGTCGACGGCCTGGACGCGGTGGTGGGACAGCGTGCCGTGGGCGGAGAGGACCTCGTCGAACTCGGCGAGGGACTCGATCTCATGGTCGTGGGAGCCGTCGAGGGGCCGGCCTGGCCGGGCGGGTGTCGGATGCACCCGCCCATGCTAGGGGCGGTCGTCCGGCGCGGAGGGTCAGCCCTGCACCGCCGAGGGGTCCATCCAGATGACCTCCCAGGTGTGGCCGTCCAGGTCGTCGAAGGCGCGGCCGTACATGAAGCCGAGGTCCTGCGTCCGGCCGCTGGTCGTGCCGCCCGACGCGAGCGCCTTGTCGACCAGTTCGTCGACCTTCTCGCGGCTCGGGGCGCTCAGCGCGACGAGGACCTCGCTGGTCTTCGTGGCGTCCGCGATCTCCTTGTCGGTGAAGGTCGCGTAGAAGGGCTTGGTCAGCAGCATCGCCACGATGGTGTCGCTGATCACCACGGAGGCCGCGTTGTCGTCGCTGAACTGCGGGTTGATCGTGTAGCCGAGCTCCGTGAAGAACTTCTTCGAGGCGTCGAGGTCGTTCACGGGCAGGTTCACGAAGATCATCTGCTGGTACATGCGGGGTCTCCCCTGAGGCATCGGATCGGGCATCGGTTCATGATGTTCGACGGGTAGACCGGGCGGCCTCGGGAAACTCATCGGTGGGTCAGCGGAAGGGCCGCCAGCTCCGCGACGATCAGGGTGAGCGGGCCGAACAGGGCCACCAGTGCGCCGGCCCGGAGTGCGGCGGCGCCGCGCAGCATCGTGGCCGGGGCGCCGAGGCGCAGCAGCGCGGCGGTGGTGTCGGCGCGGGCCTGGCGTGCCTCCACGGCCGCGGTGAGGAGCGTCCCCACCGCGCAGCCCAGCACCTGCAGGACGCCGAGGGTGGTCAGGGGGCCGAAGGCCCTGCCGTCCGGGTCGTGCAGCGAGGCGGTGGCGTACGTCGCCGACAGTACGGCGCAGACCACGCCCAGGGGGCGGCCGATGCGGGACGCCTCGTCCATGAGGACGCGGCCGGCCAGCAGGCGCCGGACACCGGGGCCGCCCGCCTGGAGCAGGAGTCCGCAGAGGTGGGTGAAACCTGGCCCGGCCAGGGCGAGGCCGAGGGCGGTCAGGAGCCAGCCCACCAGGACGCCGGCGGGACTGTCGGCCAGCCCCGCGGGGAGCTGCGGGCCGTCGGTGGCGGTGGACCGGCTCGCGTACGTCTCCACGGCGAGGCCCGCGGCGAGGACGGCCACGCCCCAGGGGAGGGCGGCGGGTACGGGTCGGGGGGCGGGCGGGCGGTGCGGATCGGGGTCGGGCGCGTGCTCCTCGGCGTACTCGGCGTGCGGGGTGCTGGCCGCCGGGACTTCGAGGGTGGTCGCGCCGCCCGGCGCCCGCAGGGTGTCGCCGTTCCGCGGGACGGGCGCCGCGGCGTCGGCGAGACCGCCCGCGGGACGGCCGGGCCGGTCCTGCTCCTTGACGCGCCAGCGGGAGCCGAATCTGCCGTACGCCCCGAACGTCTCGCGCGCGCCGGTGCGGCTGTACGCGCCGAAGCGGCCGTAGCCCCTGGCCGGGAGGGGACGGGGGTCCCTAGGGCGCAGGAGGAGAGCCGTCGTCGCCGAGGCGATGACGGGGGTGAGGCCCAGGAGCGTGAGGGCGGCCGGGAGCGGCAGGGGCGTGTCAGCGGCAAGGAACTCAGCCGCCGCGCCGTCGAAGGGCAGGCCCGAGAGGTCGCCGCGCAGATGCAGGAAGAACAGGAGCGCCAGCATCGAGCCCAGCGTGCAGGACAGGGCCGTGGTCGTCGCCGAGATCGCCATCAGGCGGGCCGGGCCGAGGCCGATCGCGGAGAGACTGGGCCGCGGCCGGATGGCCGGATCGGTGCGCGCGACGGCCTCCGCGAAGTAGACCGTGGCGGCCAGCGGCACCGCGCACCAGGCCAGGCGCAGCGACAGCGAGGCCGCGGGGGTGCCCGGGTGGCTCATCGCGTAGCCGAGGGTGGACAACAGCAGGAAGCCCGTGCCCGCCGACGCCGCCGCCACCAGCAGGCGGCGCAGCTGGACGGCCGGGTGGGCGACGCGGGTCAGGCGGAGAGCGAGCACGCGGCCCGGCCTTCCGTCTCGGCCTCCGTGACCGGTGGCAGATGCACGGTGTTCACCCGCCGCCCGTCGAGCAGCGACACCCTGCGGTCGGCGAGGGCCGCGGTCTCCGCGTCGTGCGTGGCCAGGACGACGGTGATGCCGTGCGAGCGGGCCGCCGTGGTGAGCGTGCGCAGGACCTGCCCGCAGTCGGCCCGGTGCAGGGGGGCCGTCGGCTCGTCCGCGAACAGGACCGTCGGCGCGGGGGCGAGGGCACGGGCGATCGTCACCCGCTGGCGTTCGGCCTGGCGCAGTTCGTGCGGGCGCTTGCGGGCCTTGTCGCCGATGTCGAGGCGCTCCAGCCACTCCAGGGCGGCCACCTTGGCCCGGCGGCGGCTGGTGCCGCGCAGCATCAGGGGGAGCGCGGCGTTCTCCCAGACGTTCAGCTCCGGGACGAGCACCGGCGCCGGGTCGATCCAGCCGAAGCGGTCGCGCCGCAGCCGCTCCCGGGTGACGGGGCCCATGGTGTGCACCGGGACGCTGTTGAACCACACCTCGCCGCGCATGGCCGGCACCAGACCGGCCAGACAGCGCAGCAGCGTGGTCTTGCCGCTGCCGCGCGGGCCGCTGACGGCGAGGATCTCGCCCTCGCGGACGCCGAGCGAGACACCGGCGAGCGCGGGCGAGCCGTCGTCGTGCGTGAAGTGCAGGGCGCGTGCCCAGAGCACGTCGTTGTCCGGCGGGGCCTCCATGGGCGTACACCTCGGTTCAGATCCGTAATTCCCGTGCCGATCCCCCGTCCGGGGGAACGAAGGCAGGGCCGATCGGTCACTGGCACGCTAGGCAGGCGACGGCGGGAGGCCGGACAGCACGCGGCCCCGGGTCGCCGTTTCTCACTCGAACGGTCGACTCCGGGGCCGGCGTCGATCATCCCAAAGGAAGATCGGCGAACGGGGTCACAGCTTCGTCCACGCCTCCGTCAGCGTCGCGCGCAGGATCTGCTCGATCTCGTCGAACGTCTCCTGGGTGGAGATCAGCGGCGGGGCGAGCTGGATGACCGGGTCGCCGCGGTCGTCGGCACGGCAGTACAGGCCGTTGTCGAACAGCGCCTTCGACAGGAAGCCGTACAGGACGCGCTCGGTCTCCTCGTCGTTGAAGGACTCCTTCGTGGCCTTGTCCTTCACCAGCTCGATGCCGTAGAAGAAGCCGTTGCCGCGGACGTCGCCGACGATCGGCAGGTCGTGCAGCTTCTGGAGGGTAGACAGGAACGCGCCCTCGTTGTCGAGCACGTGCTGGTTGATGCCCTCGCGCTCGAACAGGTCGAGGTTGGCCAGGCCCACGGCCGCCGACACCGGGTGGCCGCCGAAGGTGTAGCCGTGCAGGAAGGTGTTGTCGCCCTTGTAGAAGGGCTCGGCGAGCCGGTCGGAGATGATGCAGGCGCCGATGGGGGAGTAGCCGGAGGTCATGCCCTTGGCGCAGGTGATCATGTCCGGGACGTAGCCGAACTTGTCGCAGGCGAACATCGTGCCGAGGCGGCCGAAGGCGCAGATGACCTCGTCCGACACGAGCAGTACGTCGTACTGGTCGCAGATCTCGCGCACGCGCTGGAAGTAGCCGGGCGGGGGCGGGAAGCAGCCGCCGGCGTTCTGGACCGGCTCCAGGAAGACCGCGGCGACCGTGTCGGGGCCCTCGAAGAGGATCTGCTGCTCGATCTGGTCGGCGGCCCAGCGGCCGAAGGCCTCCGGGTCGTCGCCGAACAGCGGCGCGCGGTAGATGTTGGTGTTCGGGACCTTGTGCGCGCCCGGGACCAGCGGCTCGAAGGGGGCCTTCAGGGCCGGCAGGCCGGTGATGGACAGGGCGCCCTGCGGAGTGCCGTGGTAGGCGACCGCGCGGGAGATGACCTTGTACTTGGTCGGCTTGCCCTGGAGCTTGAAGTACTGCTTGGCGAGCTTCCAGGCGGTCTCGACCGCCTCACCGCCGCCGGTGGTGAAGAAGACCTTGTTCAGGTCGCCCGGCGCGTGGTGGGCGAGACGTTCCGCCAGCTCCACGGCCTTGGGGTGGGCGTAGGACCACACCGGGAAGAACGCCAGCTCCTGCGCCTGCTTGAAGGCGGTCTCGGCCAGCTCCGTGCGGCCGTGGCCGGCCTGCACCACGAACAGACCCGCGAGACCGTCGAGGTAGCGCCTGCCCTTGTCGTCGTAGATGTAGGTGCCCTCGCCCCGGACGATGGTGGGGACGGGCGCGTTCTCGTACGAGGACATGCGGGTGAAGTGCATCCACAGGTGGTCGTACGCGGTTCGGCTGAGGTCCTTGGTGCTCACGGTTATCGGGTTCCCCACATGTAGGTCTGCTTCTTGAGCTTCAGGTAGACGAAACTCTCGGTGGAGCGCACGCCGGGCAGGGCCCGGATGCGTCGGTTGATGACGTCCAGCAGGTGGTCGTCGTCCTCGCAGACGATCTCGGCGAGGATGTCGAACGAGCCCGCGGTCATCACCACGTACTCGACTTCCGACATGCCGGTCAGAGCGTCGGCCACGGGGTCGAGCTCGCCCTCGACGTTGACACCGACCATCGCCTGCCGGCGGAAGCCCACGGTGAGCGGGTCCGTGACGGCGACGATCTGCATCACGCCCTGGTCGAGCAGCTTCTGGACGCGCTGGCGCACGGCCGCCTCGGAGAGGCCGACGGCCTTGCCGATCGCGGCGTACGGACGGCGGCCGTCCTCCTGGAGCTGCTGGATGATCGCGAGGGAGACGGCATCCAGGTGGGGGGTGCCGTTCCTGGGCTCGCGGGGCGAGTCCCTCTGGTCTGCGCTTCGACTGGCCACGGCCTCACTGTGCACGACGTCTCGGCGGTTCCGCAAGGTCGCAGCGATGAAATTCGTTGTTTACGCCTTCGAGACCTGCGGATTTCGCAGCCATGGTGCGATCGGGGGTGTTGAAAACGTGGGGCGGCCGATTAGGGTGGGTGTCTCAGTGATTGGACAGTTCGACCCGACAGGAGGCCGGCAGTGAGCACCGAGCTGCGTCGTCTGCGCAACTACATCGATGGTGAGTTCCGGGACGCCACCGACGGACGGACCACCGAGGTGGTCAACCCCGCGACAGGCGAGGCGTACGCGACCGCGCCGCTGTCCGGGCAGGCGGACGTCGACGCCGCGATGGCGGCCGCCGCGGCGGCTTTCCCCGCCTGGCGCGACACCACCCCCGCCGAGCGCCAGAGGGCCCTCCTGAAGATCGCGGACGCGTTCGAGGAGCGGGCCGAGGAGCTCATCGCGGCCGAGGTGGAGAACACGGGCAAGCCCGTCGGACTCACCCGGTCCGAGGAGATCCCGCCGATGGTCGACCAGATCCGCTTCTTCGCGGGCGCCGCGCGGATGCTCGAAGGCCGCTCGGCCGGCGAGTACATGGAGGGGCTGACCTCGATCGTCCGGCGCGAGCCGGTCGGCGTGTGCGCCCAGGTCGCGCCGTGGAACTACCCGATGATGATGGCCGTGTGGAAGTTCGCCCCGGCGATCGCGGCGGGCAACACGGTCGTCCTGAAGCCCTCGGACACCACTCCCGCGTCCACCGTCCTGATCGCCGACATCCTCGGTTCGATCCTGCCCAAGGGCGTCTTCAACGTCATCTGCGGCGACCGCGACACCGGCCGCGCGATGGTCGAGCACCCGACCCCGGCGATGGCCTCCATCACCGGCTCCGTGCGGGCCGGCATGGCGGTCGCCGAGTCGGCCGCCAAGGACGTCAAGCGGGTCCACCTGGAGCTGGGCGGCAAGGCGCCGGTCGTCGTCTTCGAGGACCTCGACAGCGCGGCCATCGCCAAGGCCGTCGAGGACATCTCCGTGGCGGGCTTCTTCAACGCCGGCCAGGACTGTACGGCCGCCACCCGCGTCCTCGTCCAGGCGGGCATCCACGACGAGTTCGTGGCCGCGCTGGCGAAGGCGGCCGCCGAGACCAAGACCGGGCTGCCGGACGACGAGGACGTGCTGTACGGCCCGCTCAACAACCCCAACCAGCTCAAGCAGGTCTCCGGGTTCGTCGAGCGCCTGCCCGCCCACGCCAAGGTCGAGGCGGGCGGCCACCAGGTCGGCGACAAGGGCTACTTCTACGCCCCGACCGTCGTCTCCGGTCTGAAGCAGGACGACGAGATCATCCAGAACGAGGTCTTCGGCCCGGTCATCACCGTCCAGTCCTTCACGGACGAGGACCAGGCGGTGGAGTGGGCCAACGGCGTCGAGTTCGCCCTCGCCTCCTCGGTGTGGACCAAGGACCACTCCCGCGCCATGCGGATGTCCAAGAAGCTCGACTTCGGCTGCGTGTGGATCAACACCCACATCCCGCTGGTCGCCGAGATGCCGCACGGCGGCTTCAAGAAGTCCGGCTACGGCAAGGACCTGTCGGCGTACGGCTTCGACGACTACACCCGCATCAAGCACGTGATGACGTCGCTCGACGCGTGAGGTCGTTCGGCGTGTGACGCCGTTCGACGCGTGACGTCGCTGGGCGCTTGACGTACTGAGCGGTGCTCGCTGTGTGCCCGGCCCCGGACGGAGGACGACCGTCCGGGGCCGCGCGCGTCCTGCGTCCCGCGGGACGCCGCCGCTGATCGACAAGGTGTCGGCTACGGCCCGGTCCGTTCGACGCAGCGTCGATTGTCCGCCCACCGCCACGGACGGCATGCTGCGGTGGTGCCCCAGACTTCGAGGACTCCCGCGCTCTCCCGCCGTTCCCTGTTGCGCGCGCTCGGCGGCACCGCCGCCCTCGGCGCCCTCGCCGGCTGCGGGGTGCCCGCCGCCTACGTAGGGCCCGGCGACCGTGCCGCCGCCGACGTCTCCGCCCGTGACAAGCGGCTGACCTGGGCGAACTGGCCGCTGTACATCGACACCGATGACGACGACACGACCAGCCGGCCGACGCTGGAGGCCTTCGAGAAGCGCACCGGGATCTCCGTCGACTACATCGAGGAGATCAACGACAACGACGAGTTCTTCGGCAAGATAAGCCCCGCGCTGATGAACCGTCAGTCGACGGGCCGCGACCTGATCGTCATCAGCGACTGGATGTGCGCGCGGTTCGTCCGGCTCGGCTGGGTGCAGGAGATGGACCGGTCCCGGCAGCCGAACGTCGCCGAGTACCTCGATCCACTGCTGAGCTCGCCCGCCTTCGACCCCGGCCGCAGGTCGTCGGTGCCCTGGCAGTCGGGTATCACCGGCATCGCGTACAACCGCCGCAAGGTCGGCCGCGAGATCAAGCACGTGTCCGACCTGTGGGCCGACGACCTCAAGGGCCGGGTCACGCTGCTCTCCGGCCTGGACGAGGCGTTCGCGCTGCTCATGCAGGGCAACGGTGTAGACATCACGAAGTGGCGGCCGGACGACTTCCACCAGGTGTGCGATCAGGTCGAGAAGCACGTGCGCAGTGGTCGGATCCGCCGCTTCACCGGCAACGACTACATCAAGGACCTCTCCAGCGGGGACGTCCTGGCCTGCCAGGCCTACTCGGGCGACGTGATCCAGCTCCAGGCCGACGACCCCGACATCCGTTTCGTCGTCCCCGAGGAGGGCGCCGAGCTGTGGGCCGAGTCGCTGATGATCCCCGACCTGGCCCGGCACAAGGCCGGCGCGGAGAAGCTCATCGACTTCTACTACCAGCCGGAGATCGCCGCCGAGCTGGCCGCCTGGGTCAACTACGTCTGTCCGGTGCCCGCCGCGCAGGACGTCCTCGCCTCCTCCAAGGACAAGGACACCGCCGCCCTCGCCGAGGACCCGCTGATCTTCCCCGACGCGACCATGCGCAAGCGCCTCGCGATCGCCCGCGACATCACCTCCACCGAACGCACGGAGTTCGCCAGGCGCTGGAACGCGATCGCGGGGCTGTGAGGACGGGGCGGCCGCTGTGGCGAGGGCCTTCGGCTCCGGACGAGGGCCGTCGGGTCCGCACGGGGGCCGTTCGGTCCTACTTCAGTCCGCTGAGCATGACCCCGCGGATGTAGTGCTTCTGGAGCAGCAGGAAGAGGATCAGGACCGGCAGGACGCTCAGGACGAGGCCCGCCATGACGATGGGCATCGTGCGGGTCGGGTCGACATGGTCCTGGAGGAGCTGGATGCCGACGGGCAGGGTCATCACGTCCGGGTCGGCGGTCGAGACGAGCAGCGCCCAGATGTACTCGTTCCAGGCGTCGACGAAGGTCAGCAGCCCGAGCGTCACCAGGACCGGCCTGGTCTGCGGCACCACGATCCGCCACCACACGGCGAACTCGCCCGCCCCGTCGATGCGCGCGGCCTCCAGGACCTCGTCCGGGATCGAGACCATGAACTGACGCGTCAGGAAGATCCCGAAGCCGTTGACCAGGAACGGCATCGCGAGCGCCGCGATGCTGACGGTCAGGCCCGCGCCGCCGCGTCCGAACAGGTCGTTGCCGCCCGCCAGCGGCCAGTGCACCAGGATCAGGAAGTGCGGGATGAAGAAGAGGAACGGGGGGAACATCATCGTCGACAGCACCAGGCGGAAGATGAAGTTCCGTCCGGGGAAGCGGAGTTTGGCGAGCGCGTAGCCGGCGAGCGACGACGTGAGCAGCACCGATCCGGTGATCAGCGTGGTCGCGATGACGCTGTTGCGGAACAGCACCGGCAGATCGAGCTGGTCCACCGCCGCCCGGTAGTTGGACAGGTCGAACGCCTCGGGCAGGAACCGGTACGGCAGCGTGCCGGACTCGCCGGGCCCCTTGAAGGACGTCATCACCATGTCGAGGAACGGCACCACCGTGAGCACGGCGCCGGTCACCACCAGCAGGTACGACAACCACGGGAAGCGTTGGCGGATCACGCGTCCTCCCCCTTGCGCCGGAAGATCCACAACTGCACCAGGGTGACCGCGAGGACCACCACGAACAGCACGAAGGCGGCGGCGCTCGCGGCGCCCCAGTCGCCGTACGAGAAGGCCTGCCGGTACATCTCCAGCGCGGCCACGTTGGTCGCGTCACCCGGCCCGCCCTTGGTCATCACGATGATCAGCGCGAACGACTGCAGGCCGGTGATGAACTGGGTGACGCACACCAGCAGCAGGGACGGCCTCAGCAGCGGCAGGGTGATCCTCCAGAAGACCGTGCCGGGTCCGGCGCCGTCGAGCGCGGCGGCCTCGTAGTACGACTCGGGAACGGACTTCAGCCCGGCGGTCAGGACGAGGATCGCCGAGCCGAGCGACGCCCAGGCCTGGACGACCACGACCGCGGGCAGCGCGGTGTCCGGGTCCTGGAGGAACGCCACCGAACCGAGCCCGAGGGCGTTGAGTACGCCGTTCACCAGTCCGCCCGGCTCGTACATGTACTTCCATACGTTGCCGACGGCGACGACGGTCGTGACGATCGGCAGGAAGTACAGCGTGCGCCACAGCCCCTGGTAACGCAGTTTGTCGATGCAGGTGGCGACGAGCACGGAGCCCGCGAGCGCGAGGGCCACCGTACCGAGGGCGAACAGCAGCGTGTTGGTGAGGATCGGCGTCAGGAACGTCGATCCGTCCGCGAAGAGGCCGGTGAAGTTGTCCAGGCCGACCGGGTCGATGTCGCCGAGGGCGAACCCGGCCCAGCTGGACATCGACAGCAGCAGGGCGAAGCCGAGCGGCAGGATCAGGAAGACCGCGAAGAACAGCAGTGTCGGGGTCAGGAAGAGATAGGCGACGGCGGCCTGACGACGCCGGCTTCGGCCGCGATGATCGACGGCGGGCTCGGCGGCCCGCGGCCCGTGCGCCCGCTCGGTCGTCTCCGGCACCAGCACGTTCACCATGAGCGCGACACCTCCTGATCGACCTGACGGCGGGTGGTGCGCAGGGCCTGGTCGACCGACTGCTGACCGGTCCACAACGCCTCGATGTTCTTGCGCAGCAGCGACTTGGCCTGCTGCGCGCCCGGCACGTTCGGCTCCGGCACCGCGTACGCCAGCGCGTCCAGGAACGGGCGCAGGTTCGGGTCACCGTCCTTGCGGGCCTCGCTGCCCGCGCTGCCCGCCCCGGCCTCGCCGCCCTCGCCGCCCCCACCCAGGAGGGTCCGCATGTCGTCGGCCCGGCCGGTCAGGGAGCCGACCGACACCTGCAACCGGCTCATCCGGGTCGCCGTCGCACCCTTCACGGCGTTGCGCGAGCCCACCTTCTCGGTGTTGAGCCAGCGCAGGAACTCCCAGGCCTCGCGCGGGTGCGCGCTGGCCGTGTTGACCCCGAGCATGAAGCCGGTGGAGAGCGTGGCGCGCTTGTCGTCCGCCTCGGGCACGGGCACGGGCGCGACGCCGACGTCGCGGTAGTCCTCGCCCATCAGGGCCTTCAGGTTCGCGGTCCACCAGCCGGCGCTGACCACCATGGCCACCTGCCCGGAGGGGAAGGCCCGGTAGACGTTGACGCCGGGGGCGCTCGCGCCCTCGACGACGAGGCGGTGCTCCAGGTCGAACACGGCCCGGCCGGCCGGCGAGTCGATGGCGGTGCTCCTGCCGTCCGCGGCGACGAACGTTCCGCCGGCGGCGTTGAGCAGCGCGAGGGTCTGGCCGACGGTGGTGGAGTCGTCGTAGGTCGAGAGCCCGAACCCCTGGACCAGTGTGTTGCCGAACCGGTCCCGCCTGGTGGTGCGGTGGGCCGCCTCCTCCAGCTCCCGCCAGGTGCGCGGAGGGCCGGCGAGACCGGCCTCGCGCAGCAGCCGCCTGTTGTAGTAGAGGGCGTACGTCTGGACCTCGGTGGGGTAGCCGTAGACCGCGCCGCCCACCGAGGAGGCGGCGACCGCGGCCTCGCCGTAGCCGCGCCTGATCTCCCCGGCGTACTCGGCCGGAGCGGGCCGCAGGACGCCGGCCCGGACGAGCTGGCCGTTCCACAGGCAGTACGGGTGGAGGATGTCGGCGCCCTGGCCCGCGGCCTGCCGGACCATGAACGTGGTCAGCAGGTCGGAGAACTCGACGGCCGTCGTCCGCACCTTGACCCGGTCGTGCGTGGCGTTCCACTCGTCGACCGGGCCCTGTAGTGCCTCCTTGAGCTCTCCGCTCGCGTAGTGGGAGAGCAGGGTGAGCACGATCGGATCCCCGGGCCGCCCGGTGCCCTGGTGGGGCGCGGCGCATCCGGAGGCGAGCAGCGCCGAGGGGAGCGCCAGCGCGAAGTGACGGCGGCTCGGTCCGCCGGTGCGGCGGGACGGCGACGGAGCCATCATCGGGTGACCTCCCGGCGCATGACGCGGAACACCCGGGTCGTGGTGAAGCCGGTCCTGCGGTACAGGTGGCCCGCCGCGGACCGCTCGCCGGTCCACAGGAACCACGCCGAGTGCGCGCCGCGTGCCCGCATCCGCTCCAGGACCAGGTGCAGCAGGACCTTGCCGAGTCCGGTGCCGCGCGTCTCCTCCAGCACGCCGAACGGGCCGAACCGCTCGTCCACCGACTCGTACGCGCCGTGCATCGCCCAGCCGACCAGGCGACCGGACGGGTCGCGGACGACGACGATCCGGTCGAGCGGGGTGCCCGCGGCCAGACACTCCCGGATCGCGCGGGCCCAGTCCGGGTTGAAGTGGTTCCCGGCGAGCGCGAGGAGTTCCACCAGGTCGTCGTCGTCCGGGGTGGCGAACCGGTGGCCGCCCGCCGTCAGTTCGTCCCGGCGCAGCGCGACCTCCGCCGGGAGGCGATAGCCGACCAGGCCGCGATCCATGGCGGCCGCCTCGTACAGCGTGCGAAAGCCCATGGAACCGAGGAGTCCGGCCGCTTCCGGATACGCCTCGGCGTCCAGGCCGGGCAGGACGTAGTACGGGGTGTACGAGGAGAAGTCCACCCGGGTGCGGCCGTGGCCGTGCAGCCAGTCGAGGGCGTCGGTCAGCAGCAGCCGTCCGAGGCCGCGCCCCCGGGCCGCCGGGTCGACGAAGAAGAACGGGATCCAGCCCTGCTCCGGCTCCAGGTCGGTGCCGGACATCGGCGTCAGGCGGCGCACCGCGTAGGCGGCGCCGACGACACGGCCGCCGTCGAGGGCGACCCGCAGCCCCTCCGGGTCGAAGTTGGCGTCGAGCAGCACCAGGGAGCGGAAGCGGTCCGGGCTGATCGGGTCGGCCGGCAGACTCCGGCGCCACGCCGCCAGCAACTGCGGGCCGTCGCCCGCGCGAAAGCCACGGGTCTCGGCCCGGGATCGCGTCTCGGTCATCGGCAGGGTTGTCCTTCCGTACGCGGGGCATGGACGGCGTCGAACGTCCCCGGCGGCGTCGCCTCGGGGTAGAGCAGTACGTCGTCTCCGGCCCACCGGCCGGGTGGCGCCGGAGGATCGCACAGCGGCAGCGGGTCGTCGCCCGCGTCGACGGTGCGCCGCAACCGGTCGGACCCCCACAGCAGGTCGATGAAGTGACGGTGGCCGCTCCGTTCCGCGCCGGCGTCCGCGGCGAGCCAGGCGAAGTCGTCCGGGTACAGCCGGCGCAGCGTGGCGAGCATCGCGACGGCGGTACGTACGGGCGCGAACACCGCGCGGTCGGTGATGTGCAGCTGGACCCCGCGCAGCGGCTGTCCGGCGTGTTTGTGGAAGGTCGGTACGAACCGCAGGTCACGGAAGTGCACCCCGGGCAGGGAGAGTTCGGCGAGCGCGGGCGCGAACCGCGCGTCGATGTACGGGGCCCCGACGAACTCGAAGGGCTGTGTCGTGCCACGGCCCTCCGAGAGGTTCGTCCCCTCGAACAGGCAGGTGCCCGGGTAGACGGTGGCCGTGGCGGGCGTCGGCATGTTCGGCGAGGGCGCGACCCACGGCAGGCCGGTGGCCTGCGCGTCCATGGCGCGCTGCCAGCCGAAGGCTTCGAGCACCGTCAAGTCGACGCCTTCCCCCGCGACTTGCGGAACGAGCGAGGCGTTGAGGTGCCGGGCGAGCTCGCCGCAGGTGAGGCCGTGCCGGACGGGTGTCGGGGCGCGCCCGACGAAACTGGCCCAGGCGGGGTCGAGCAGCGGGCCCTCGCTGACGAGCCCACCGAGGGGATTCGGCCGGTCGGCGACCACGAACCGTACGCCCGTTCGGGCCGCCGAGACCATCAGGTCGAACATGGTCGACACGTAGGTGTAGAACCTGGCCCCGATGTCCTGAAGGTCGTACACCAGGACGTCGACGCCGCTGTCGAGCAGCAGTCCGTCGAGCTGCTCGCCGTCGCACCGGTAGGTGTCGTGCACGGGCAGGCCGGTGGCGGGGTCCGCCCGGCCGGTCTCGCTCGCACCGGCCTGGCCGGTTCCGTGCAGCCCGTGCTCGGGGCCGAACAGGGCGACCAGCCGCGCGCCCGCTTCCAGCAGCGCGGGGGCGGCCGGGCGCAGGTCGGGCAGGACACCGGTGTGGTTGGTCACCAGCCCGAGCCGGCCGGGCCCGGCGAGTCCGGGCGACGCGTGCAGTCGTGCGATCCCGGTCGTCACCGCGACCCGGGCGTCCGTGCTCATCCTCATGTCCCGTCCGCCGGTGGCACCGTGAAGTAGTGCTAGGAAATTTACTGCTATGTCCGGGATTTCCGTTGCACCGACGGTTCGCGCCGGGGGTGGCCGTGGGATCGCGCGCGCGGCCGGGACGGCACGGTGGCGCGAAGAGCGCCGGAACCGCCTTCAAGTGGAGGCCCAGGAGGGGGTGAGGATAATTTTGAACGTGTTCAACTATGGGCGTACGCTCTGGCCATGAGCGACAGAGCCGCCCTGTTGAAGGGCATTCGCGTGTGGCTGGTCATCTTTGTCGTGTGCCTGGTGCTCAGCGGCGCCACGGCCTTCCCGCTGGTGCACGAACTCCGCTGGACGGAGGACCTGTTGCGGGCCCTGACCGTGCCGGAGCACCTGCCCGCCCTCATGGACTGGATCGTGCGCGTACGCACCGGCCTCGACACCGTCGACGCCACGTACCCGTTCGTGCTGTACGGCACGGACTGGCTCGCCTTCGCGCACCTCGTCATCGCGGTCGCCTTCTACGGCCCCTACCGTGATCCCGTGCGCAACATCTGGGTCGTCGAGTTCGGGATGATCGCCTGTGCCGGGATCATCCCGCTCGCCCTGATCTGCGGGCCGGTCCGCGGAATCCCCTTCTGGTGGACGGTCGTCGACATGTCGTTCGGGGTGTTCGGCGTGATCCCGCTGTACGTCGTACGGAAGCGGATCAAGCTCCTGGAGACGCTGAGCGGGACCCGGTAGTCCGGCTCGGCGGTTCAGCTCTCCTGGCGGTGGCGCAGGGCACGCAGGACGTCGATGCGGTTGGTCGTGATCGAGTCGACGCCCAGGTCGAGGAGGCGACGCATGGAGCGCCGGGTGTCGGGGGTCCAGACGGACAGCAGATGGCCGCCGTGATGGACGCGGGCGGCGAGGTCATGGTCGACCAGGCCGAAGCGGTAGTTGAGCCACCGCGGGGTCACCGCCGCGAGCAGCGCGGGGCGCGGCGGGGCCAGGGTCGTCCAGGTCAGGGCGATCTCGGCGGCCGGGTCGGCGGCCCGTACGGCGAGCATGGCGGCGGCGCCCGCGCAGTAGTAGACGCGGTCCCGGGCGTCGTTCTCCCGTACGACGTCGACGATCCGGCGTACCGCCCGCGCGTCGGGTTCGCCCGGCAGGTCGAGCATCACCCGGCTGTCGTCCGTCGCCGCCAGCGCCTCGGCCAGGGTCGGCACCCCGCCCGCCGTGAGCCCGCCCACCTCCTGAGCGGACAGGGACCGCAGCGGGCGGTCGTGTTCCCACAGCCGCTTCAGCGTCTCGTCGTGCAGCAGCACGGGCACACCGTCCCTGGTGAGCCGTACGTCGATCTCGACCGCGTCCGCGCCCTGTTCGAGCGCGGAACGCAGCGAGTCGGTCGTGTTCTCACGGAAGCGATAGGGGTCGCCGCGATGGGCCACGGCAGTCACGGTCTGCATGGGCCCATTGTGAGGGGCGTCAGGGGGCGAGCCACCCCGAGGTGTACGTGTCGATCTCGGCCGCCAGCTTCGCCTTGCCCGGCTCGTCCAGGAAGGACGCCTCGACCGCGTTCCTGGCCAGTGCCGCCAGGCCCCGCTCGTCGAGGTCCAGCAGCCGGGCGGCGACCGCGTACTCGTTGTTGAGGTCGGTGCCGAACATCGGCGGGTCGTCGGAGTTGATCGTGACGAGGACGCCGGCCTGGACGAACTCCTTGATGGGGTGCTCGTCGAGCGTGCGAACGGCGCGGGTGGCGATGTTGGAGGTCGGGCACACCTCCAGCGCGATGCGGTGCTCGGCGAGGTGGGCGAGCAGCCGGGGGTCCTGGGCGGAACTGGTGCCGTGCCCGATGCGCTCGGCGCCCAGGTGGTTGAGGGCGTCCCACACCGTCTCGGGGCCGGTGGTCTCGCCGGCGTGCGGCACGGAGTGCAGTCCGGCGGCGATCGCCCGGTCGAAGTACGGCTTGAACTGCGGCCGGGGAACACCGATCTCGGGGCCGCCGAGCCCGAAGGAGACCAGGCCCTCGGGCCGCAGCCGGTCGGTGGTGGCGAGCCGTACCGTCTCCTCGGCCGACTCCAGTCCCGCCTCGCCGGGGATGTCGAAGCACCAGCGCAGTACGGTCCCGAACTCGGCCTCGGCCGCCTTGCGGGCGTCCTCGATCGCGGCCATGAAGGCGACCTCGTCGATGCCGCGCCGGGTCGAGGAGAACGGCGTGATGGTCAGCTCGGCGTAGCGCACCTGCTGGCGGGCCAGGTCCCGCGCCACCTCATAGGTGAGCAGCCGTACGTCCTCGGGGGTGCGGATCAGGTCGACGACGGACAGGTACACGTCGATGAAGTGGGCGAAGTCCGTGAACGTGAAGTAGTCGGCCAGGGCCTCGGGGTCGGTGGGGACCCTGGAGTCGGGGTGGCGGGCGGCCAGTTCGGAGACGATGCGCGGGGAGGCGGAGCCGACGTGGTGCACGTGCAGTTCGGCCTTGGGCAGCCCGGCGATGAAGGCGTGCAGGTCGCGCGGGCTGAGCGGGTCGCGTTCGGTGTCGGCGTGAGCGGTCAAGGGGGCCTCCCCGGGACGGGCGTCCCGGGCGCTGTGGCGGCCGAGCGGGACGCGGGTGATCGGCTGATCGGTGGTTCAGGGATCATCGTAGGCCCGGCCCGCGACGCGATGGCTCGGGCCTTAGCATGACGGCACGTACAACAGAGGGGATCCGCGCATGTCCGACGACGCGCCGACGCCGGGGGCACCGGAGAACGCGGCCCCGCAGGGCCCGGCTCCGACCGGCGACACGGCTGCCCGGGTGTCCTTCGGCAAGGAGCCGGCGGACGCCGAGCCGGCCGACCGGGTCTCCTTCGACAAGGGGGCGGGCGCGCAGGCACCGCCGGTGCGGGACACGATCCCCGAGGCCGCCGCGGCTCCCGAGTCCGCAGCGGCCCCCGGTGCCGCCGGAGCCCCCGAGCCCGCCGCGGCTTCCGCACCTCGCGGGGTGAGCCCCTGGGCCGCTCCCGCGGACGGTCCCGGCCACACCATCGCCTCGGGCATCGGGCCGACGCCCGCGCCCCCGTCCGTCCACGACCAGCAGACGGTCATGGCCGTGCCCGGCACGGACAACGGCACGGGCAGCGGCGCGCACAACTCCGCGGCGGCGGCCCAGCCGTGGGCCAGCCCCTTCGCCGCGCCGGACCCCGGCGGTCAGGGCGGGCACGGCGGCGCCTTCCCGCCGCCGCACCACATGGCAGCGGCAGGCGGTCCGGCAGGTGCGCCCGGCAACCCCTTCGCACCGCCGGTGCACGGCGGCGGGCCCGTCCCGCCGCCGCCCATCGCTCCGGACGGTCCCGGGCAGATGCCGTACGGCTATTCCGGCGGCTACCCCTATCCCGCACAGCCGAGCTACGGCGGCGGCGCCCACGCCCCGGGGGCCGGTGCGCCCGGTTACTACGGCTGGCCGGGTATGCCGCCGTTGATGAACAACGGGTTGGGCACGGCCGGGCTCGTGCTCGGCATCCTGTCGGCCATCGTGTTCTGCCTCTGGCCGATCGCGATCGTCCTGGGCGTCCTCGCCGTGATCTTCGGCGTGATCGGCCGCAAGCGGGGCAACCGCGGTGAGGCCTCGAACGGGGGCCAGGCCCTGGCCGGCGCCATCTGCGGCGGGGTGGGCATCGCCCTGGGTGTCGGAATGATCGTCCTGCTGATCGTCGCGCCCTGAGGGCGGACGGGGGCGGGACGAGGGGAGCCGGGACAAGCCGAGCCGCGAGTGCGGTGCGGCGAGTGCGGTGCGGTGAGTGCGGTGCGGCGAGAGGGACGAGGCGAGACGGGCGGCCCGCGGCGGGCCCGTCCGGTCAGCCGGTCCGCGCCCGCAGTCGCTCCCGCGCCTCCATCAGCGCGAATCCCAGCAGGTTCGCTCCCCGCCACCGCTCCGGATCCGCCGCCGCCTCGTCGGTCGCGGCGAGACCGATGCCCCATATCGGTCGACGGGGCTCGCCTCCACCAGGACGCGTTCACCGGTGCCGAGCAGGAAATCCCGCAGCGCGGGGTCGGCGGTGAACTTGTGGACGCTGCCCTCGACCACGATCCGGAACCGCTCGCGTTCCCACCGGGCCTCGTCGAAGCCGCGCACCAGCCGCCCGGCCTTCTTCGCCTGCGAGGGATGGGCCGCGGCCAGCGCCCGCCGCTCCGCCTCCGCGTCGCCGAACAGCCGTGCCTTGCCCGCCATCATCCAGTGCTCCGCGGTCGCGTAGACGACGTCGTCGACCGTGAACGGCGCGGGCCACCACTGGCTCAGACAGCTCGTCCCGATCCGGCCGTCGGGTGACGGACGGTGTCCCCAGAAGTGCAGGTACTTGACTCTCGCCCCCGCACGGACCTCCCTGACCAGGGCTTCCAAAGAATCGATCTTCCCCATGCACGCGAGTCTGGCACGCACCACTGACACTCCGTCCTGCCTTTTCCAAGCCGACTCGACACCTGGTCGACAGATTCCGTCGCGTAACCAAAAGGCAACAACGGAATCACTTGTTGGAGTCCCTTTGCTCTGTCAGGATCGGCACTCAAATCGAGCTGGAGCTACGCCACCCGCCCCCACGCAGGCGGGGCGACGGCGGAGGAGAGCGACATGCAGAACCCGGGCACAGCCAACGCCACCCCGGACCGGTTTCCCGCCCAGGAGCGTTTCGCGCAGGGCGCGCAGTTCATCGCGGGCCGTCTGACGAAGGGCACCTCCGGCCGTACGCACGCGGTCGTGGACCCCGCCACAGGCGAGGAGGTCTACACCTATGAACTGGCCGGCCCCGACGACGTGGACGCGGCCGTCGCCGCCGCCCGCGCGGCGTTCCCCGGCTGGTCCGGTGCCACGCCCGGTGAACGCTCCGACGCCCTGCACCGTTTCGCCGCCGTGCTCGCCGAGCGCGCGGAGGACCTCGCCCGAGCCGAGTCGCTCCAGTGCGGCAAACCCCTCAAGCTCACCCGGGAGTTCGACGTACCGGGGACCGTCGACAACACCGCCTACTTCGCGGGTGCCGCCCGCCATCTCCAGGGGCAGTCCGCGGGCGAGTACTCCGGTGACCACACCTCGTACGTCCGCCGTGAGGCCATCGGCGTGGTCGGCTCCATCGCCCCCTGGAACTACCCCCTCCAGATGGCCGCCTGGAAGATCCTCCCGGCGATCGCCGCGGGCAACACGATCGTGCTGAAGCCCGCCGAACTCACCCCGCTCACCTCCCTGCTCTTCGCCCAGGCGGCGACCGACGCAGGGATCCCGGACGGTGTCATCAACATCGTCACCGGTACCGGCAGGGAGGCGGGCGAGCGCCTGGTCGGCCATCCCGACGTGGCCATGACCTCGTTCACCGGTTCCACCGCCGTCGGCAAGCGCGTCGCCGAGATCGCGACCGCCACCGTCAAGCGGATCCATCTGGAACTGGGCGGCAAAGCCCCGTTCGTCGTCTTCGACGACGCCGACCTGGAGGCCGCGGCCAACGGCGCCGTCGCGGGCGCCCTCATCAACACCGGCCAGGACTGCACGGCCGCCACGCGCGCGTACGTGCAACGCCCGCTGTACGAGGCTTTCGTCGCGCGGACGGCCGAGCTCATGGAGACGGTCCGGCTCGGCGACCCCTTCGCCTCCGGTACCGACCTCGGGCCGCTGATCTCGCACGTCCAGCGTGACCGCGTCGCCGCCTTCGTCGACCGGGCGCGGGCCTACGCGCGCGTGGTGACCGGCGGCGAGGCTCCTCAGGGAGATCTCAAGAACGGCGCGTACTATCGCCCCACCCTCGTCGCGGACGCCGCGCAGGACAGTGAGATCGTCCAGTCGGAGATCTTCGGTCCGGTGCTGGTCGTGCTGCCGTTCGACGGTGATGACGAGGGCATCCGGCTGGCCAACGACACCCCCTACGGCCTCGCCGCCTCCGCCTGGAGCCGGGACGTGTACCGGGCCAACCGCGCGACCCGCGAGATCAAGGCCGGGTGTGTGTGGATCAACGACCACATCCCGATCATCAGCGAGATGCCGCACGGCGGCTACAAGCAGTCCGGCTTCGGCAAGGACATGTCCATGTACTCGTTCGAGGAGTACACCCAGATCAAGCACGTCATGTTCGACAACACCGCGGTGGCCCGCAAGGACTGGCACCGCACGGTCTTCGGGGACCGGCCGTAGT
This sequence comes from Streptomyces sp. NPDC059582, assembly GCF_042735715.1. Taxonomy (NCBI): domain Bacteria; kingdom Bacillati; phylum Actinomycetota; class Actinomycetes; order Kitasatosporales; family Streptomycetaceae; genus Streptomyces; species Streptomyces sp. NPDC059582. Next base: position 16,974 of record NZ_JBHWCC010000021.1, on the reverse strand, counting down.
CGGAGAGCTGGTAAAGCCGACCACCGCCGGGCGAGAATCCAGGCCGCCCGACCCGCGGCCGCCCACCCTCCCGAAAGGGCACCACGCGCATGGAGCAGTACGAGCCCGACCGCCTGACCCCGGCCCAGACGGCCGCCGTGCGGCGCAGCTTCCGCAACGGCAGGGCGGCCATGACACGCCGGTCGCTGCTGCGCGCCTCCGCGGGCGGTGCGCTCGCGGTCGGCGGAGTCGGCGCGCTGAGCGGCTGCGGGATCCCCGCGGCCGGCCGGACGCAGGGCGGCACCGCCACCGAGGACCACTCGGCCAAGGAGAAGACCGTCGGCTTCTCCAACTGGACCGAGTACATGGACGTCGACGACAGCGGCAAGCACCACCCCACGCTCGACGCCTTCGCCGAGCGGACCGGCATCACGGTCAAGTACACCGAGGACATCAACGACAACAACGAGTTCTTCGGCAAGATCAAGCCGCAGCTCGCCGCCGGCCAGGACACCGGCCGCGACCTCATCGTCCTCACCGACTGGCTGGCCGCCCGCCTGATCCGGCTGGGGTGGGTCCAGAAACTGGACCCCTCCAACCTGCCGCACGCCTACACCAACCTGTCGGCGCAGTTCCGCGATCCCGACTGGGACCCGGGCCGCGCCTACTCCTATCCCTGGCAGGGCATTTCGACCGTCATCGCCTACAACAAGAAGGCGCTCGACGGCATCGAGGTGAAGTCGGTCTCCGACCTGCTCGACAACCCGAAACTGAAGGGGCGCGTCGGCTTCCTGTCGGAGATGCGCGACAGCATCGGCATGACGCTGCTGGACATGGGCAAGGACCCGGCGAAGTTCACCGACGACGACTTCGACGCGGTGATCGCCCGCCTCCAGAAGGCCGTCGACAAGGGCCAGATCCGCCGCTTCACGGGCAACGACTACACGTCCGACCTCACCTCGGGCGACTTCGCCGCCTGTGTCGCGTGGGCCGGTGACGTCGTCCAGCTCAAGGCGGACAGCCCGGACATCGACTTCATCATCCCGGACAGCGGCTACATGACGTCGACCGACAACATGCTGGTCCCGAACAAGGCGCGCCACAAGACGAACGCCGAGCGGCTCATCGACTACTACTACGAGCCCGAACCGGCCGCGGAACTCGCCGCGTACATCAACTACGTGTGTCCCGTCGACGGGGTGAAGCCCTACCTGGCGAAGATCGACGAGGACGCGGCGAACAATCCACTGATCATTCCCGACCAGGCCATGGCCGCCAAGTCCCACGCCTTCCGCTCGCTGAGCAGCAAGGAAGAAACGGCCTACGAAGGTAAGTTCGCGAAGCTCACAGGGGCGTGACCATGATGAAGAACGACAACAGCGGCGACGTCCGCCTCTCCGGGATCAGCAAGACCTACGGCTCCTTCACCGCCGTACACCCGCTCGACCTGACCGTGCCGCAGGGCTCCTTCTTCGCCCTGCTCGGCGCCTCCGGCTGCGGCAAGACCACCACTCTGCGCATGATCGCCGGCCTGGAGGAACCTTCCTCCGGCACGGTCTTCCTCGGCGACCAGGAGGTGACCCATCTGCCGCCGTACAAGCGGCCGGTGAACACGGTCTTCCAGTCGTACGCGCTCTTCCCGCACCTCGACATCTTCGAGAACGTCGCGTTCGGTCTGCGCCGACGCGGCATCAAGTCGGTGAAGAAGCAGGTCGAGGACATGCTCGAACTCGTCCAACTGGGCGAGCAGGCGCGCAAGAAGCCGCACCAGCTCTCCGGCGGCCAGCAGCAGCGCGTCGCCGTGGCCCGCGCGCTGATCAACCACCCCAAGGTGCTGCTCCTCGACGAGCCGCTCGGCGCCCTCGACCTCAAGCTGCGCCGCCAGATGCAGCTGGAGCTCAAGCGCATCCAGACCGAGGTCGGCATCACCTTCGTGCACGTCACGCACGACCAGGAGGAGGCCATGACCATGGCCGACACGGTCGCCGTGATGAACGCGGGCCGTGTCGAGCAACTCGGCTCGCCCGCCGACCTCTACGAGAACCCGAACACCACTTTCGTCGCCAACTTCCTCGGCACCTCCAACCTCATCGAGGCCGAGGTCGACACCAGGAGCGGCGACGACATCGTCCTGAAGGCCGGCGGCGGCAAGCTCGTCCTGCCCCAGGCACGCTGTTCCGCGCCCACGGCGACCGGCGGCAAGGTGCTGGTCGGCGTCCGCCCGGAGAAGATCTCCCTCACCCACGCCGACGAGGCGGGCGAGATACCCGAGGGCCGCAACCGCATCACCGGCCGGATCGCCGACTCCAGCTTCATCGGGGTCTCCACGCAGTACGTCATCGACAGCCCGGTCTGTCCCGAGTTCGAGGTCTACGCCCAGAACATCGACCGAGACGCCCGGCTGGTGCCCGGCGCGGAGGTCGTCCTGCACTGGAACCCCGCGCACACCTTCGGCCTCGACGCGGCTCAGTCCCTGCTCGCCGGGACGGTGGGCTCCGCCGGGGCCGAAACGGTGGGGTCGGAAGAGGGAGCGGCCGCCTGATGTCGACGCTCACCGAGGCGCCCCCGCCGCTCGCGGTGGAGGCGACCGTGACGAAGCCCCCGCGCAGGCGCGGCCGATGGACGCCGTACTGGCTGCTGCTGCCCGGCATCCTCTGGCTGGTCGTCTTCTTCGCCCTGCCGATGATCTACCAGGCCTCCACGTCCGTGCAGACGGGCTCCCTGGAGGAGGGCTACAAGGTCACCTGGCACTTCGCGACCTACTGGGACGCGCTCAGCGAGTACTGGCCGCAGTTCCTGCGCTCGGTCCTCTACGCGGGCGCCGCCACTGTGCTGTGCCTGGTGCTGGGCTACCCGCTGGCGTACCTGATCGCCTTCCGCGCGGGCCGCTGGCGCAACCTCATCATGATCCTGGTGATCGCGCCGTTCTTCACCAGCTTCCTGATCCGCACCCTCGCCTGGAAGACGATCCTCGCGGACGGCGGCCCGGTCGTCGGCGCCCTCAACACGCTGCACGTCCTGGACGTCACCAGCTGGCTCGGCTGGACCTCGGGCGACCGCGTCCTGGCCACGCCGCTGGCGGTGGTGTGCGGTCTGACGTACAACTTCCTGCCGTTCATGATCCTGCCGCTCTACACCTCCCTGGAGCGCATCGACGGACGGCTCCACGAGGCGGCGGGCGACCTGTACGCCAAGCCGTTCACGACCTTCCGCAAGGTCACCTTCCCGCTGTCGATGCCGGGCGTGGTCTCGGGCACACTGCTGACCTTCATCCCGGCGGCCGGCGACTACGTGAACGCCGAGCTCCTCGGCTCCACCGACACCCGCATGATCGGAAACGTCATCCAGACGCAGTTCCTGCGCATCCTCGACTATCCGACCGCCGCGGCGCTCTCCTTCATCCTCATGGCCGCGATTCTTCTCATGGTCACCCTCTACATCCGCAGGTCCGGGACGGAGGATCTGGTCTAAATGCCCTTCGTCAACTGGCTCAAGCGCCATTTCGTGGTCATCGCGGGACTGCTGACCCTCGCTTATCTGCTGCTCCCGAACGTCATTGTCACGGTGTTCTCCTTCAACAAGCCGAAGGGGCGCTTCAACTACGCGTGGCAGCAGTTCTCCACGGACGCCTGGAAGGACCCGTGCGGCGTCGCCGACATGTGCGGCTCGCTCTCGGTCAGTCTCCAGATCGCGTTCTGGGCGACGGTCGGCGCCACCGTCCTCGGCACGATGATCGCCTTCGCGCTGGTCCGCTACCGCTTCCGTGCCCGCGGCGCCGTGAACTCGCTGATCTTCCTGCCGATGGCGATGCCCGAGGTCGTCATGGCCGCCTCATTGCTCACGCTGTTCCTCAACATGGGCGCACAGCTCGGCTTCTGGACGATCCTGATCGCCCACATCATGTTCTGCCTCAGCTTCGTCGTCACCGCGGTCAAGGCGCGCGTGATGTCGATGGACCCGCGCCTGGAGCAGGCGGCACAGGACCTCTACGCCGGACCGGCGCAGACGTTCCTGCGCGTTACCCTGCCCATCGCGGCCCCCGGAATCGCCGCGGGCGCGCTGTTGTCCTTCGCGCTCTCCTTCGACGATTTCATCATCACCAATTTCAACGCGGGCTCGACCGTCACCTTCCCCATGTTCGTCTGGGGTTCGGCACAGCGCGGAACGCCCGTTCAGATCAACGTCATCGGTACGGCCATGTTCCTCGTCGCCGTACTGTTCGTCCTGGTCTCGATGGTCATCACCAATCGCCGCACCAAGCAAAAGGCATGAACGCACTGTAGGGAGTTGAAATCATGGCCCCAAGCGCCATGACCCGGTGGACCAAGTCTCTTTCCGAAGCACAGCCGGTTCCGTACTGGCTCGAAGATCCCGGCAAGCCCCACCCCGAGCCCGCGCTCACCGGCGCCGAGACCTGCGACCTGCTGGTCGTCGGCGGCGGCTACAGCGGACTGTGGACCGCGCTGATCGCCAAGGAACGCGATCCGCACCGCGACGTGGTGCTGCTGGAAGGCCGTGAGGTGGGCTGGGCCGCCTCGGGCCGCAACGGGGGCTTCTGCGCCGCCTCCCTCACGCACGGCCTGCCCAACGGTCTGACCCGCTGGCCGGACGAGATCCACACGCTCCAGGAGCTGGGCGTCCGCAACCTCGACGAGATCGAGAAGGCGGTCGCCCGCTACTCCCTCGACTGCGACTTCGAGCGCACCGGCGAGATCGACGTCGCCACCGAGACGTACCAGGCGCGGGAACTGCGCGACTGGTACGCGGAGCTGGAGGAGAAGGGCCTCGCCGAGGGCGTCGACTTCCTGGACGCCGACGCCGTGCGCGAGCAGGTCGCCTCGCCGACCTTCCAGGCGGGCCTGTGGGACCGGCGGGGCGTGGCCATGGTCGACCCGGCCAAGCTGGCCTGGGGCCTGAAGAAAGCCTGCCTCGAACTCGGCGTCCGCGTCCACGAGCACACCCCCGCGCTGACGCTCAAGCCGTACGGCGCCGGCATGACCGTCGGTACCCCGTACGGCGAGGTGCGCGCCCGCCGGGTCGCGCTCGGCACGAACATCTTCCCCAGCCTGGTCAAGCGCGTACGGGCGTACACCGTCCCGGTCTACGACTACGCGCTGATGACCGAACCGCTGAGCGAGGGGCAGCTGGCGTCGGTCGGCTGGCGGAACCGGCAGGGCCTCGGCGACTCGGCGAACCAGTTCCACTACTTCCGGCTGTCGGCGGACAACCGGATCCTCTGGGGCGGCTACGACGCGATCTACCCGTACGGCGGCCGGGTGCGCGCCGAGTACGACGACCGCCCGGAGACGTACGCCAAGCTCGCCGGGCACTTCTTCACCTGCTTCCCGCAGCTGGAGGGCGTCCGCTTCACCCATGCGTGGGGCGGGGCGATCGACACCTGCTCGCGTTTCTCGGCGTTCTTCGGCACGGCCCACCAGGGGAAGGTCGCCTACGCGGCAGGTTTCACCGGGCTGGGCGTCGGTGCGACGCGCTTCGGCGCGGACGTGATGCTGGACCTGCTGGCGGGGGAGCGGACCGAGCGCACCGAGCTGGAGATGGTGCGCAAGAAGCCGCTGCCCTTCCCGCCCGAGCCGTTCGCCTGGACCGGCATCGCGCTCACCAAGTGGTCGCTGGCGCGGGCGGACGCCCACGCCGGCCGGCGCAACCTGTGGCTGAAGACCATGGACCGGCTGGGCCTCGGCTTCGACAGCTGACGGCTCACCGCCCGGGCCTCGGCTTCGACAGCTGACGGCTCACCGGCTGACCAGTCGGGCGGCTGACTGGTCGACCGCCGGGTGTGACCCGGTTCACTCCTTCGAGGAGCCGGAACCCGCGTAATGCTGCGGCGTGACCTCCCTCTCCCTCGTGACGCGAAAGCGTCGACGAGAGACAGGGAGGTCCTCTCATGACAGGGGCGAAGACGGCGGTCGACTGGCTGGCATCCGTCGCACCGGATCCCGAGGCCTGCCGCTGGGAGTGGGAGCGCAACCCGCTCGGGATCGCGCTGCTGCCGGCCGGCAAGGCCTGGGACGTACTGATCCTGCCGGGCGAGCTCGGCTATCCCACGCTCGACGTGCTCACCCGCATCCTCGACCAGCCCGGGCCCGTGCTGGTCGACTTCGGCGACGCGCGCATGGGGTTCCTGGTACCGCCCGGCACCGCGTCCCGCTGGCTCGGCACCGGCATCCGCACGGCGGGCGCCGGCACCTGGATCGTGGTGCCGTACCCGGGCCGGTCGACCGGCGGAGTCCGCTGGCTGGTCCCGCCGGACGGCTCCGGCACACTCACCGATCCCGCCCTCCTCGAACTGGCCATGCACGAGGCGGCGGCGGGTCTGGCCGGGCAGGAGGACCGGTAGCCGCGGCGGCGACCCTCGGGCCGGTCGCCGCGACGCCCGTGGGCCGCCCGGCCGTTCCGCCGACGGGACGCCGAACGGATGTCGACGGGACGCCGACCGGACGCCGACCGGCAGAGGTCTTGACAACCGGATTGGTCTGGACCAGGTTGGGCGCGCTCCTCCCTCCTGAATTCCCCCATGCCTGGAGGCAGTTGTGGAACGCACCGAACGCAAGGGCCCCGACCGGCCGCTACCGCTCCGGCGCAGGCTGCTGGCCGTCTGTACGGCCACGGTCCTGGCCGTACCGGGCCTCGCGGCGCTCTCGTCATCCGCCCGTGCGGCCGACGCGGACCTGGTCAGGAACGGCGGCTTCGAGTCCGGCCTCGACGGTTGGTCCTGTACGGCGGGCGCGGCCGTGAACTCGCCGGTGAGAAGCGGTGGTTCCGCGCTGCGGGCGATCCCGGCCGGCAGCGACAACGCGCAGTGCTCGCAGACGGTGACCGTGAGACCCGACGCGCAGTACACCCTCGCTGGGTACGTCCGCGGCAGCTACGTCTACCTCGGCGCGAGCGGCACCGGCACCACCGACGTCTCCACCTGGACCCAGTCCGCGCCCGACTGGCAGCGGCTCTCCACGACCTTCCGCACGGGGCCGTCCACCACGAAGGTCACGATCTACACCCACGGCTGGTACGGCACCGGTGCCTACTACGCCGACGACCTCTCCCTCGTCGGTCCCGGTGTCGACGTGGGCCTGCCCCCGTCCGCTCCCACCGGGCTGAAGGCCGGCACGGTCACCTCCTCGACCGTCGCGCTGTCCTGGTCGGCGGTGACCGGCGCGACGGGTTACGCGCTCTACCGCGACGGCGTCAGGGTCCAGACGGCCACCGGGACCTCGGCCACGGTGGGCGGACTCACGCCCTCGACGGCGTACGCCTTCCAGGTCGCGGCGACCAACGACGCGGGGGAGTCCGCGAAGTCGGCCACGGTGACGGCGACGACCTCCGCGGGCTCCGGCGGCTCGGGCGGCCTTCCGCCGCACGCCCTGGTGGGCTACCTCCACGCGAGCTTCGCCAACGGCGCCGGCTACACCCGGATGGCCGACGTCCCGGACAGCTGGGACGTCATCGACCTGGCCTTCGGTGAACCGACCTCGACCACGTCCGGCGACATCCGCTTCACCCGCTGCCCGGTCACCGAGTGCCCCACGGTCGAGAGCGACGCCGACTTCAAGGCGGCGATCAAGGCCAAGCAGGCGGCGGGCAAGAAGGTGCTGATATCGATCGGCGGCCAGAACGGCCAGGTGCAGCTGACCACCGCGGCCGCCCGCGACACCTTCGTCTCCTCGGTCTCGAAGATCATCGACACCTACGGTCTCGACGGACTGGACATCGACTTCGAGGGTCACTCGCTCTCGCTGGACGCGAGCGACACGAACTTCAAGAGCCCGACGACGCCGGTGATCGTGAACCTGATCTCCGCGCTGAAGACCCTGAAGGCGAGGTACGGTGCCGGCTTCGTCCTCACGATGGCCCCGGAGACCTTCTTCGTCCAGCTCGGTTACCAGTATTACGGCACGGGCAAGTGGGGCGGCCAGGACCCGCGGGCCGGCGCCTATCTCCCGGTGATCCACGCGCTGCGCGACGACCTCACGCTCCTGCACGTCCAGGACTACAACTCGGGCCCGATCATGGGCCTCGACAACCAGTACCACTCCATGGGCGGGGCGGACTTCCACATCGCCATGACCGACATGCTGCTCACCGGTTTCCCGGTCGCGGGCGACACCGGCAACGTCTTCCCGCCGCTGCGTCCCGACCAGATCGCCATCGGCATGCCGGCCTCGACGAACGCGGGCAACGGCTACGTGTCCCCGGCGGAGGTGGACAAGGCGCTGGACTGCCTGACGAAGAGGACGAACTGCGGCTCGTACGCCCCGCACGGCACCTGGCCCGTACTGCGTGGCCTGATGACGTGGTCGGTCAACTGGGACCGGTTCGCGGGCTGGGAGTTCCAGCGCAACTTCGACGGGTACTTCGGCTGACCTCCCGGCCGAGGAACAGGGCCAGCGCCGTGAGCAGCACCGCGGACAGGCACCAGCTCGCCAGCACGTCCAGCGGCCAGTGGTACCCGCGGCGGACCAGGCCGCAGACGACCGCGAGGTTCAGGGCGACGCAGATCGCGACGAGCCCGCGACGGGCTCGGGCGGTGCGCAGCCGCGGCAGGAGGAGCAGGGTCGCGGCGCCGTAGGCGACGGCGGCCGTCGCGGTGTGCCCCGAGGGGTAGAAGCCCGTTCCCGGGCCCATGACCGGTGGGCCCGGGCGGGCGACCAGCTCCTTCAGTGGCACGATCACCACCGCCACGGCCGCCATCAGCACCGCCGCGGCGGCCGGTGGCACCCACCAGCGGTGCTGCCCGGCCGACCGGGCGGACAGGGCCACGTGCCCGAGGACGACGGCCAGGACGGGAACCGCGACGGCGACACCGCCCAGGTCGGCGAGGAGTTCCCAGAGGCGGCCCGGACGGACCAGGAAACCGCTGACCCGTTCGTCCGCCCGCAGCAGCGGACCGTCCGCGACGACCTGCCAGGTGATGAGCGCGAACAGCAGCGCCGACACCGCGGGCAGGAGCAGGAGGAAGGACACCGGGCGGGCGGCGGTCGGCGGCGCGGGAGCGGCCTCGGTCAGCGGGTCCGGGCGGGTCGGCATGAGGGCCAGCCTGTCATGCGGGCCGGACACAGGTCGGCCGCCCCGGAACAGGGGGGGCGTTCCGAGGCGGCCGACCAGATCGGAACGCCGCGCGCCCCGGGGGGTTTGGGGCGGGCGACCGTCCGATCGGTGAGGAAATCCGGAGCCGAGGGCCCCGGTTGTGTGCGCGAGGGCACGACCAGGTCGAAGCTGGGGAAGCCCCGGCCTGAGGTCACCCGCAGTCCCCTGCGGGTGAGGGTGTATCTCTCATCTGGAAAGAACCTACGGCAGCGGATCCCCGTTAGACAGGCGGAAGCGAGTCCTGCCACCTACCCCGCACACCTTCTTCACACCCGCTCCCGCACGGTCGTCAGACGTGCGGGAGGGTGGCTCAGATGCGCGCGAAGGCCTGCTCGATGATGTCGAGACCCTCGGTGAGGAGGTCCTCGCCGATGACCAGCGGGGGCAGGAAGCGCAGCACGTTGCCGTAGGTGCCACAGGTCAGGACCAGCAGGCCCTCCTGGTGGCAGGCCTTGGCCAGAGCGGCGGTCGCCTCCGGGTTCGGCTCCTTGGTGGCGCGGTCCTTGACCAGCTCGATGGCGATCATGGCGCCACGGCCGCGGATGTCGCCGATGACGTCGAACTTCTCGGCCATGGCGGTGAGGCGCGGCTTCATGATCGCCTCGATGTTCCGGGCCTTGGCGTTGAGGTCGAGCTCCTTCATCGTCTCGATCGCGCCGAGCGCGCCCGCGCAGGCCACCGGGTTGCCGCCGTAGGTGCCGCCCAGGCCGCCCGCGTGCGCGGCGTCCATGATCTCGGCGCGGCCGGTGACGGCGGCGAGCGGCAGGCCGCCCGCGATGCCCTTGGCGGTGGTGATCAGGTCCGGGACGATGCCCTCGTCCTCGCACGCGAACCACTGTCCGGTGCGGCAGAAGCCGGACTGGATCTCGTCCGCGACGAAGACGATGCCGTTGTCCTTGGCGAACTGGCTGATGGCCGGGAGGAAGCCCTTCGCGGGCTCGATGAAGCCGCCCTCGCCGAGCACCGGCTCGATGATGATCGCGGCGACGTTGTCCGCGCCGATCTGCTTGTTGATCATGTCGATGGCCTGGGCGGAGGCCTCGGCGCCGGCGTTCTCGGCGCCGGTGAGCCAGCGGTAGCCGTACGCCACCGGCACCCGGTAGACCTCGGGCGCGAACGGGCCGAAGCCGTGCTTGTACGGCATGTTCTTCGCCGTCAGGGCCATCGTGAGGTTCGTCCGGCCGTGGTAGCCGTGGTCGAACACGACGACCGCCTGACGCTTGGTGTACGCCCGCGCGATCTTGACGGCGTTCTCGACGGCCTCGGCGCCGCTGTTGAACAGCGCGGACTTCTTGGCGTGGTCACCCGGGGTGAGCTCGGCGAGGGCCTCGGCCACCGCCACGTAGCCCTCGTACGGGGTGACCATGAAACAGGTGTGGGTGAAGTCGGCGAGCTGCGCGGAGGCGCGGCGCACGACGGCCTCGGCGGACGCGCCGACCGAGGTCACGGCGATGCCGGAGCCGAAGTCGATGAGACGGTTGCCGTCGACGTCCTCGATGATGCCGCCGCCCGCACGGGCCGTGAAGACAGGGAGTGTGGACCCCACGCCGGCCGCGACCGCGGCGACACGGCGGGCCTGCAGCTCCTGCGACTTCGGGCCGGGGATGGCGGTGACGACGCGGCGCTCCTGCGGAAGTGCAGTCATGGGGGCTCCCTGATGATCTTTCGAACCGGAGAATCCGGGTGGCGTTTTTCGGACGCTTGCTTTCTTTTCTCGCAGGCTAGGGCGGGGAGGGAGGGGTGGGCATGCTCCATGTGGGCGTTTTCGGCCGCTGCGGTTGTCCGCCGTGGACATAGAGCGGCGTTGGAGCATTGCCGCAGGCCCGGCCGCGTATGCGGTGAACTCCCCTTGCGGGGGCGTTAGATTGGCTCGCTGATGGTGGACGGAGCGGCTGGTCAGGGGGCAACGGCGATGGACAGCGACGGGACGCAGGACGCACGGGGTACGCACGCGAATCCTGTGCCGCGCCCGGCGGGGCCGCCGAACGTGCCGGCGCGGCCGAAGGTCCCGCCACCGCCCGCGCGCGCCCCGGAGCAGACGGCGCGCAGCCGGCCGGCCGTCGCCGACTGGCTCGACGCGCCCCGCCCGGAGGCCGGTCCCGGCATCTGGCGCTTCGGATACCGCCTGCCCAAGGCCGCCCGGGCCGCGCAGCGACTGGCCCCGGTCACCATCGTCGGCGTGCTCGTCCCGTTGGTGGTCGCGCTGGTCCTGTGGTCCCTGTGGCGGCGCGGCAGTCTGCCGTACCAGTGGGCCCTGCTGCGACTGTTCACCCCGGACGACTGGTGGTGGGGCGGCACCCTGGCGTCCCCCAAGGGCATGCAGGGCGCCGAGGCCAGGGTGGTCTACGACGGCGTCTTCTTCGCCGTGCTGGTGTACGCCATGGGCCGGCTGGGCAGCTGGGGCGACATCGTCCGGCACGTGGTCACCCGGCGCGCGCAGCCCGCCCGCGCCCTGATCGCGGCCCTGGGCGCCCTGGCCACGCTGAGCCTCGTCTTCCCGAGCGCCTTCCCGGGCGTCGGGTGGGACGCCCTGCCCGTCGTGGACCCGCTGTTCTCCCTCGTCGTCCTGATCACCGGCGGCTACGACGTCTTCACCTCGGCCCTCACCACGGACGCCCTCTACGCCCTGATCACCCTGCTCGTCCTGTGGCCGTTCGCCAGGATCGGCGGCTGGTGGTCCCTGATCCGCACCTGGCGCGCCGCGCGCGACCGCGGGGCGACGGACCGGACCCCGCAGCCCGCGCCCGACGAGCCCCGCACCCGCTGGCCCGAGCTGCGCGAGGCCGGGCAGCACGAGGCGGCGGACATCCTCACCGCCGAGGTGCTCGCGGGCCGCATGAACGACGTGGACTGCGCCCGGGTCGGGCACGCCTGGACGCAGGCCAGGAGCGGGGCGCGGCTCGCCGCCTTCACCGACGCCGTGCTGCGCCAGGGCGCCGCGGCGCTCACCCACCCCTCCGGCGCCCGCGACCTGCCCGGCCGCCGGGCCCGGCACGACCTGCTCGCGGGCCAGGTGCGCATCGGGCGCTGGGCGGGCGGGGACCGTACGCCGCTCACCTACGGCGGGGTCGGCGCGGCCCTCGGGCCGGAGACGCTCGGCACGTCGCTGCTCGTCGTGGGGCCGTCCGGGGCCGGCAAGACCCGGCACGTGATCGCCCCCGTCGTCGAGTCCCTCGCCCTCCAGGCGCTGACCGGGCGGTGCGCCGTCGTCGCCGTCTGCGCCGCCGGAACGGCGCTCGGCCCGGACTCGGCGTTCGACGTCGTGGTGCGCGTCGGTGACCCCGGGTCCGTCCACGACCTCGATCCGTACGCCGAGTCCGACGACCCCGACGAAGCCGCCGCCCTGCTCGCCGAGGCGCTGGCCGGCGACCTCGACACCGTGGGCGCCCAGCGGGCCGCGACGGCGCTCGCCCAGTTGCTCGGCCCGTACCGGGCCGCGTACGGCGCGTTCCCCTCGCTGCCCGCCCTGCGGGAGCTCCTGGAAGGGGATCCGGGGGCGCTGGCGGCACTGCGCGAGGCGCTGGCGCACGAGCGGCACGCCCCGATGCGCCGGGAGCTCGACGCCCGGCTGCGACAGGCCGGCACGCCCGCCGACCCCGCCCCGGCGCTCGCCGACCGGCTGGCGCTGCTGGACCGGCCGGCCTTCGCCGACTTCTTCGGCGCGGGCGACACAGCGATCTCGGCGAGCCGCCCGTTCTCGCTGCGCGCGGTGGCCCACCATCCCCTCCGGGTCCGTATCGACCTACCCGAGCACGGCCACGAGGAGGCCTCCCGGCTGATCACGCGGCTCGTGCTGGCCCAGTTCGCCGCCGTCGTCCGCGACGGCGACCGGACCCACTTCGCCGCGCTCGTCCTCGACGACGCCACCGGCACGCTCACCACCGAGTCGGTGCGCCGGATGCAGCGGCTGCGCTCGCGGAACGCGGGCGTGGTGCTGGCACTGCGCACGGTCGCCGACGTCCCCGAGGCCCTGCACGGGCCGCTGTACGGGGCGGTCGGCTGCCGCATGGCCCTGTCCGGTGTCACGACCTGGGACGGCAGCCGGTTCGCGGCCGCCTGGGGCACCGAGTGGGTGGAGACCCGGGACGTGGCCGAGCACACCGTCTTCGCGGACCAGCCGATGACCCGCGCCATCCACGCCCTGCGCAAGCTGGTCACGGGCAAGGCGGTGACCACGGAGGCGGTCACCGTGCGCCAGGTCGAGCGGGAACGCTGGTCGGCGTCCGAGCTCGCGCACGGGGTGCCCCCGGGGCACGCCGTGCTGTCGCTGACGACGGTCGGGGGCGACCACGCGCCGCCCTTGCTGGTGGACCTGAGTGACGGGCGGACAGTCCGGGACCGCTGAGCTGCGCGTGTGACCGTACGGTCACCCGGTGACCATACGGTGAGGCAGAATCGGCATAGGTTGTTCATACGTGGCGGCCAAAAGATCGCGATGATCACATAAGCCACACGGACCATGCCGAACACACAGACCTGAAGGCCTCATGCCCCCCACGCTCGCCTCACTCGTCCACCACTCCGCGCTCAAACTGACCGTGCGGGCGGGAGAGGACCGCCTGGACGTGCCCGTCCGGTGGGCACACGTCAGCGAGCTCGCCGACCCCGTCCCCTACATGGAGGGCGGGGAGCTGCTGCTGATCACCGCGCTGAAGCTGGACGCGGAGGATCCGGAGGCGATGCGGCGGTACGTGAAGCGGCTGGTGGGCGCGGGCGTGGTGGGGCTCGGCTTCGCCGTCGGCGTCAACTACGAGGACATCCCGGCCGCACTCGTCGACGCCGCCGGGCAGGAGGGGCTCCCGCTGCTCGAGGTGCCGCGCCGCACACCGTTCCTCGCCATCAGCAAGGCCGTGTCCGCCGCGATCGCCGCCGACCAGTACCGCGCCGTCACCGCGGGCTTCGCCGCCCAGCGCGAACTGACCCGGCAGACGCTGAACTCCGGCCCCGAGGGTCTGCTCGCCGCGCTGGCCGCCCAGGTCGACGGCTGGGCCGCGCTCTACGACGCCTCGGGCGCCGTCGTCGCGACCGCGCCCGAGTGGGCGCTGCGCCGGGCCGCCCGGCTGACGGCGGACGTGGAGCGGCTGCGCGAGCGGCCTGCCCCGGCCTCGTCGGTCGTCGGCGGCCCCGGGAACGAGGACCGGGTCGAACTCCACTCCCTCGGCACCGGCAGGCGCCCGCGGGCGGCGCTCGCCGTGGGCACGGCCGCCGCCCTCGGCACCGCCGAGCGCTACGCCGTCCACTCGGCCATCGCGCTGCTCACCCTGACCACCGAACGCTCCCGCTCACTGCACGCGGCCGAGCAGCGCGTCGACGCCGCCGTGCTGCGCATGCTCCTCGCCGGGGAGCCGGACCACGCCCGGACCGTCGCCGGGGACCTCTACGGCGGCCTGCTCGACGCGCCCTTCCGGGTCATGGTCGCCGAGTCGGCGTCCGCGTCCGCAGCGGCCGCGCGCACGCACGCCGAGGCGCCCGCGCCCGTGACCGGCGCCAAGCCGTCCGCGGCCGCGCTGCTCGCCGCCGAGGCGGGTGGTGATCCGCTCGGCGGGCTGGCCGAGACGGCGGAGTCCGCGGCCGCGCGGTCCGGGGAGGCCGTACTGGTCGTCCCGGAGGGCGAGCGGCTGGTCGTCCTGGCCGTGGACGGGGGCGCGGCCGTGACGGCGTGCGGGGAGTACGCGACGGCGCTGGAGGCGGCGCGGGCCGCGGGCACCCGGGAGCAGGCGGCCGGCGGCGAGGAGGACGAGCTCGTCGTGGGTCTGTCGGCGCCGGCCGGTCCGATCGCGGCCGCTGCGGCGTACAAGCAGGCCGAGCAGGCGCTGTCCGTGGCCCGGCGGCGCGGGCGGGTGTTCGTCGAGCACGAGCAGCTGGCCGCGGGGTCCGTGGTCCCGCTGCTAGCCGACGACGCGGTGAAGGCGTTCGCGGACGGACTGCTGCGACCGCTGTACGAGCACGACGCCACCGGGCGGGGGGACCTCGTCGCCTCGCTGCGGGCGTGGCTGTCCCGGCACGGGCAGTGGGACGCGGCGGCGGCGGACCTGGGGGTGCACCGGCACACGCTGCGGTACCGGATGCGACGGGTGGAGGAGATCCTCGGCCGCTCGCTGGACGATCCGGACGTCCGGATGGAACTGTGGCTGGCGCTGAAGGCGACGGCGGGGGCGGCCGAGTGAGGCCGACCCCGCCCCCGGTACGGGACGGGTAGAGGGGTAGGTGCGGCCGGCGCGGGAAGACCCCACGCCTCCGCTCCGCTGGACGGCAGGACTGTGCCGAATCGGAGCACCCCGGGCCGCCACCACTCCGCCCCGGACAAACGCCCCGCCGTGGTCCCGGCCCTACCGTGGACGCGAAAGCCAAGAAAGAACATCTCCTACGCGGAAGGGCCGGGACTCGCACATGACTTCCACCTACGCCTTCTGGCTCGCAGGCCGCCAGGTCACCGGCGAGGACAGCTTCGACGTCACCTCCCCGTGGGACGGCCGGGTCGTCGGCAAGGTCAGCGTGCCGACGGACGCCCAGGTCGAGGAGGCCGTCGCCGCCGCGTACGCCGTACGGGACGAGTTCGCGGCCACCCCGGCCCATGTGCGCGCCGCCGCCCTGGACCACGTCAGCCGCCGCCTGGTCGAGCGCACCGAGGAGATCGCTCAGCTCATCTCCGCGGAGAACGGCAAGCCGATCAAGTGGGCCCGTGGCGAGGTCGGCCGTGCCGTCTCCGTGTTCCGGTTCGCCGCCGAGGAGGCCCGCCGCTTCAACGGCGGCGAGGCGCAGCGCCTCGACACCGACGCTGGCGGCCAGGGCCGCCTGGCGCTGACCCGCCGCTTCCCGAAGGGCGTCGTGCTCGGCATCGCACCCTTCAACTTCCCGCTGAACCTGTGCGCCCACAAGATCGCCCCGGCGATCGCGGCCGGCACGCCCATCATCCTCAAGCCGGCGCCCGCCACCCCGCTGTCCGGCCTGATCATCGGTGACCTGCTCGCCGAGACCGAGCTGCCGGCCGGGTCCTGGAGCATCCTCACGGTCTCCAACGACCGCATGCCCGCCCTGGTCCAGGACGAGCGGCTGCCGGTGATCTCCTTCACCGGTTCCGAGCAGGTCGGCTACGCGATCATGGACTCGGTGCCGCGCAAGCACTGCACCCTGGAGCTGGGCGGCAACGGCGCGGCCGTCGTCCTCGGCGACTTCGCGAGCGACGCGGACCTCGACTGGGCCGCGACCCGCATCGCCACCTTCTCCAACTACCAGGGCGGGCAGTCCTGCATCTCGGTACAGCGGGTCATCGCGGACGCGTCCGTGTACGACCGGCTGCTGCCGCGCATCGTCGCCGCCGTCGAGGCCCAGGTCACCGGTGACCCGAACGACGACGGCACGGACGTCGGCCCGCTGGTCAGCGAGGCCGCCGCGCAGCGCGTCGAGTCCTGGGTCGACGAGGCCGTCGCCGCGGGCGCCACCCTCCTGGCCGGCGGCAAGCGCGACGGTGCCTCGTACGCGCCGACCGTCCTCACCGGCGTGCCGTCCGACGCCACCCTCGCCCGCGAGGAGGTCTTCGGACCGGTCCTGACCGTGCAGAAGGTGGACGGCGAGGCCGAGGCGTTCGCCGCGGTCAACACCTCCAAGTACGGCCTCCAGGCGGGCGTGTTCACGCACGACCTCCAGGCCGCCTTCCGCGCCCACCGCGCCCTCGAGGTCGGCGGAGTCGTCATCGGCGACGTGCCCTCCTACCGGGCCGACCAGATGCCGTACGGCGGCGCCAAGCAGTCCGGTGTGGGCCGCGAGGGCGTGAAGTTCGCGATGGACGACTACACGTACGAGCGCGTGCTGGTGCTCACGGGCCTCGCCCTCTGAGTCACACCGCCCCGCACTCCGAAGGGGCCCGGCGCCGATCACCAAGGCGCCCGG
>NZ_JBHWCC010000020.1:0-141924 GCF_042735715.1 Streptomyces sp. NPDC059582 | reverse complement strand
CCGCTACGAGCGGAAATCCGAACACTTCCTTGCCTTCGTCGGCATAGCCGCAGCCCTCATCTGCCACCGCCGACTCACCAACTGAAACGACGTCTAAGCCGTCGAGCAGGCGCTGGCCGGCACGATCGCATCGGCGAGGTCAGCCGGCAACCGTGCCCCGGCCTGTATGTCGGCCGGCCAGGCTGCCGTATTGCGATATGGGCACTTCCGGAGCACCGATTGGCCACGCGCCGCTCCGGAAGCGCCATCAACCAGGACTGTGTCGTCATGCTGGCATGTGGATGTATGAACCTGATGGACATAATGGCGGCCCTGACGGGATACGGGCTGCTGGGCCTCGCCGGACTCGCGGTCTTTCTGGTCTGCTTGGTCGGGCTGGTGCTGGGGGCGATCGTCGCCGTCGGGCGTCTGGCCCGCCGACGACGGGACGACGATGACCCCGACCCGGAGACATCGGGTCGGATGAGGACAGAGTCGGCCCTTGCGTCCTTCCGTTGGGAGGAATGACCGGAATAGAGAAACGCATGCTCAGGAAGCCATGCCGTAGCAGGACACCTTGCGGCGTCCTGCCCGGACTCCGGCGCCTGGCAGGGAAGTTCACCGGGAGCCTCCACGTCCCCACACGGCAGCGCCCCCATCGCAGGAGGTCGCCGACTTCCGTCGGTCGGCCCGACAGACAGCGGTCTGGACGGACGATTCGGCGGCGGCGCGTTCCGCCGCCGTCCGGCAGCGCGAGCCGTTCGTTGGCCTGCTCCTGAGAAGGGCGGGTACCGGTCCCCAGACAGCGGCCTGTCGTGCCCATCGGGCGAATCCGGAGCGGATCGGCCTGTCCGGGCGGTCGCAGCAGGGGTACATCGCGCACGTACTGCTGGGCCACGGGCAGTAGGGGGGCGCCCGGACCCTCGTGCCGCTTGTCGCAGTACAGCCACGGCTGACTGACGGGCCACAGCAGCGGCCCGCCGACCGAACTACCGTGCGGCTATGGAGAACCGGGGCCGGGATTCAACCGGATCGCCTGGCGTGCCAGCACAGCTAAGGGCTGTCCCGTAATCCCTGGTGGATCAGCGCGCGGCGTCAGATGCGGTGCGTCGCAAGGCGGAGGGTCGTCCGCATACTGGGCGTATGCGGGCGATCCGACAACGCGGCGAGGTGCCGTAGCTGTCGTCGTGCGCCCGCCGGGGATTACGGGACAGCCCTTAGGGCGTGTTTCAGCGGCCGCGGCAGGGTGGTGCGGATGGCGTCCGTAGCGGCGATGCTGCCGGCAGCCTCCGACAATGGGCTTACCGATCCACGTGTACGCGATCACGGAACCCCGTCTGAACACTCCGAGGCGATGTTCACCCTCGCCAGATGAGGAACTCGTGCGCTATCGCGATCAGGGCACGTGCCGCGGCACTGGGCGTGCGGTCGGACGGAGCGGCCAGGGAAAACGGCCAGTCCAGGTTGGCGTCGTCGATGGTCAGCGGGGCGACGCCATCCGCCTTGGCGAGGGCGGGCCGTGGCAGTAGCGCCACGCCCAGGCCGTTGCGGACGTAGGCCACGCCGGTGGGGAGATCGGTGATCTCAAGGGCGACGCGACGGGTCACGGAGGCGGCGGCGAAAGCCTGGTCGGCGACGGTCCGGATGCCGTAGCCCTCGGGGAAGTCGACGAAGTCCAGACCGGCCAGTTCGGTGATCGGCACGGTGCGGCGTTGCGCGAGCGGATGGTCGGCCGGCACGACGAGATCGAGCACCGAGGCGGCGAGGTCGGTCAGCGTGACGCCGGTCGGAGGCGGTCCGGGCAGGGAGACGAAAGCAAGGTCGAGCCGCCGTTCGAGCAGGGCGTCGATCAGGCCCTGGGAGCCGGAGGCGGCGGCGCTGGTCTGCAACAGCACGCCGGGATGACGCCGGTGGAATTCACCGAGGAGCGCGGGAAAGTCGATGAGCCCCACCGTCGTCATCGTGCCCAGTCGCAGGGTGCCGCGCAGCCCGCCGCGAACCTCGGCCACCGCCTCTACGGCTTCCCGGGCGGCGTCGAGAGCGGCATGGGCGCGCGGGAGCAGGGCGGCACCGGCATCGGTGAGCAGCACGCGTTTTGAGGTGCGTTCCAGCAGCGGCGTGCCGAGTTCTCGCTCGAGGTTCTTGATCGTGGTGGAGACCGCGGACTGGACCACGTGCAGCCGAGCGGCGGCACGCGTGAAGTTCGCTTCCTCGGCGACGGCGACGAAGCTCTCGAGTTGGCGGAGTTCCACCCTCCCAGTATCTCTCAGCGAGATGGCTGTGGTCTCTGGCTTTCGTTGGACAGCGACCGTTGCATCCAGCGATCGTGTCTATTGAAGGCACTGCTCGAAGCATGAACCGACTCTCACAGTAGGCCTGGATATGACTTGAAAGACGCCACCGACATATCCGGGCAGCGGCGACCCGGCGCCGCAGCGCAAGAACTACTGCCCTCCGTGGCTCGACGATCTCGCCGACGACGTGACGCTGGAGGCCAGGGTCTTCAACGGCACCATCCACGGCGCCAAGGGCCTTCTCGCGATCCTGTCCTGAGCTCGCACTCTGTACGAATTCCAGGACTTCATCTGCATCGGCGAGTACGGAGAGAACGGCTTCGTCGAGGACTACGCGGCGACGGCGGACGGTAGGCCGATCGCCGACATCGCTGTCGTCTACGAGAACGACGAGGAGAAGACGCAGCATCTGGTGATGAACCACCGTCCGCTGCCGATACTCCCGTACCTCTCCCGGAAGTTGGGCGAGCACCTCGCCGGGACGGAGTACGCGAAGTGCTGTGCCGACCCGTCGGACGCCGACCGCGACTGACCGGATTCCCACTGCATTCCTGTTGATAAATGGAGGAAACGTGTCACACAATCAGGCAATCGTAGATGCTTGCCGGCGAGCATATTCCGGTTTCGAGGAGAACGATTCCTCGGACCTGGTGGCCCTGATGTCACCCGAGGTGATTTTCGACTTCCCCACCTCCCTGCCTTATGGCGGAACATTTCATGGGCCTGAAGGGTTTCGCGCCTTCTACCAGGATATCTACGATCACTATTACGAGACCTTCAACTACGACGCACACGCGGTGCTCGATGCCGGGTCGCACGTCATCGTTCCCGTCAGGGCCAGGGCGAAGGCGAAGACTGGCCGCAGCATGGAGAACGAGCACTGTCTGCTGTTCACCGTGGTCGACGGGCTGATTACCGAGGCCCGTCTGTACGCGGACACCGCCAAGGGGCGTGACTCGATCGACGGCCTCCAGGTGTACCCGTCGGCGGCCTCCTGAGGAACCGGCGAGGCGGGCGCCACGGCACGCTGCGTCGTCCGCCGGCGGGAGCCTTGCCGGGGGCCCGACCCGATTCACTCGGGCCGGGCCCCCGGCCGACCGGACGTACATCCCCAGTACCACAGCCGGAGATCTCGGGGACCGGTGACGCGTGAGGTCGTGGGCCCAGGGTCGGAGGCGGTCCGGGAGTGGGTGATGCTGCATTCTCTGCGGCCGTCGCCGCCCAGCCCCCCCCAGGTCGCCGCGCAGTCGCCGGCCAGGTCGCTGCCGGGGTCGAGATCCTCGGGGCTGCCCATGTTGCCGTAGGCGTCGAGATCCTCGGGGCTGCCCATGTTGCCGTAGGCGTCGAGGAGTCGCCGCTCGACTCCGAACGGTTCGACCAGGGTGAGGTCCCGACTGATCTTTCAGTTGGGAGGTGCCAGGGTGCGCAGGACATCGAACTCGTTGCCCTCCGGGTCTGCCATGACCACCCAGTTCCGGCCGGGACCCTGCCCCACGTCCACCTTGGTGGCGCCAAGGCCGAGCAGCCTGACCACCTCGTCGTCGGTACTGCCGTCGATCGGGCTGACATCAAGGTGGAGCCGGTTCTTCACGGTCTTGCCCTCAGGCACCCCGATGAACACCAGGGTCGGTGGCATCTGACAGGCCCGGACCTCCTCGACGGTCGGCACCCAGGAGCCGATCTCGACCTTGCCCTCGCTCCGGTCGATCACTTTGAAGTCCAGGACCTCACACCAGAAGGCCGCGAGCCTCTCCGGGTCGTGACAGTCAACGACCAACTCCGTGAACCTACTTGTCATGACTCCCCCAGATAGAGCGGACGGGACTCAGAGTATGGGCCCACGTCGCCGTCGCCCGCCCGACACATCCGGGATCTTCTGCCCAGTGCTGTGAGCGTGTTCGCAGCGCCCTCCAACTCCGGCCACAAGTTCGGCAACGACGCTGACGAGAAGATCGCCGGTCGCAGACAGCTTCCGGCCCCCGAAGGTGTCGAGCCCAGTGGCAGTGGGACGGCTGAGAGCGTTCCCTTCCACCTGCATCGAATTGACTGCCTTCGAGTGTGCTCGTGCCGAACCTGGTGATCAGACCTGCCGTGAGAACCGGCGCTACCGCCGTGTGAAGTCGTTGTCCCATAGACGGAGTAAGCACCGGCTCCGGCATCCACCCGCCCAGGAATGCTCTGACGTGCAACACGCTGGACGGACACGGGTGCCTACGACACAGACGACGTCGCTGACTGGTCGTGGGTCTGCTACCTGGACCCACGCTGAACTGCGTAGCACGGACGTGCTGACATGACGGCCGGCGATCCGAGGCCGTAGAAGATGTCTGACCGCCCACGCTCGCGAAGCGGTCGACACCGCCGGCTGAACTTCCGTCGTATCGCGCCCACTGGTGAGTCAAGGGATGCGTGACCGCACCGCTGCCGATCACGTGCGACCCGAGCAGCCCGTCCCACCGCTTCGCTGACCTGCGGGGCGCAGACCACGGTGAGTCCGGCCATCCCGAGGCGGGGGTGGCAATGCGCCGGCGTCAGGTGCTCAACTCCCCCGACACGCTGAGGAGTCCGTGGCCTGCGTAGTAGACTCGCAGCAGGTCAGTGGCCTCCTGCGTCGCCGCGGTGAGAACCTCGCCGACGAACGCCGGCGTCATCTTCCTCCGGTCTCCCTTGCCTCCCAGGACGCGGCAGGCCCTGTGGGGACGAGCGAGCTGTGGGGGATGCCATGTCCGGTGCGGGGTTGGAGTGGTCGCGGGGCGACCGAGCGAAGGGCGCGGCCAAGTTGATGGTGGGCTGGGTCGCACTGTTGTGGCTGCTCGAGGTGGTGGACGCGGTGAGCGGTCACGCGCTGGACGGGTTCGGCATCATCCCGCGTGAGCCGGCCGAGCTGGTCGACGTCGTCCCCGCGGCATTCATCCACTTCGGCTTCACCCATGTCGCCGCCAACAGCGTCCCGTTGCTGGTCTTCGGGTTCCTCGCGGCGCTGGGCGGGCTACGCCGGTTCGCCTTGGTCTGCGCGCTGATCATCGTCGCGGACGGCCTGGGCGTGTGGCTGGTATCCCCGTCGGACACCAACACGGCGGGCGCGTCCGGCCTGATCTTCGGGCTCTTCGGCTTCCTGCTCGTCAGCGGCTTCGTGGAGCGCCGCCCGCTCGGCATTCTCGTCGGCCTGCTCATCGGGGCGCTCTGGGGCACCTCGATCCTGTTCGGCCTGGCCCCTACGCAGTCGGGAGTCAGCTGGCAGGGCCATCTGATCGGTCTGGTGGCGGGGGTGGCGGCGGCGTTCGCCTTCCGCCGCCCGGCCCTGACCGGCGAGCGGCGGCGGCCGCTCACCGCGTAGGACCGCCGCCGCGGCCGGCCCATGGCGTCCATGAGCAGGTTGCGCACCCGACCCAGAGCCGTCGGACGCTCCCTCTTCCCCGATGAGTTGCTCGGTGTTGAGCTTCGCCTGCAGGAGCCACGAGGTGTCGGCCGGCAGGGTGGTGACAGGACTGATCCGCGCTCTCCGCCGGTTGCAACATCGCCCCTGAAAAGTGTGCTGTGGGTCCGGCGGTGACTGGAGGAGTGCTTGGCGCGGCCGCTCCACAGATCCCCATTCGACATGAGCATAATAACGTCACCTATGTCGAACCCGCCGATCGCTATCCGGAATGTCGAGGTATGGCGAATGGTGGCATATCCGTAAAGATATGACCTGTGCCGAAAGTGTGGCGTGATGTCGCCATGCCGCGAGAGGAGTGGTGACCTGTGAGGATCCTGGTAGTGGGTGCCGGTGCGACCGGCGGGTACTTCGGCGCCCGGCTTGCCCAGGCGGGCAGGGATGTGACCTTCCTTGTGCGGGCCGAACGAGCCGAGCGGCTGCGGCAGAAGGGCCTGCGGATCATCGGCCTGGGTGAAGAGACGGTCCTCGCCCCGCACTTGGTTCAGGCAGGAGAGATCGAGTCGCCTTTCGATCTGGTCCTGTTGTCGGTCAAGGCCACGGGGCTGGAACAGGCCGTCGTCGACATGGCGCCCGCGGTCGGGCTGGACACGCTGATCGTCCCCGTGCTCAACGGGCTGCACCACATCGACCTTCTGTCCGCACGGTTCGGCTCCGACGCGGTGCTGGGCGGCGTGGCGAAGGTGATGACCACGGTCGACGCCGAGGGAGATATCGTCCGGCTGGCCGACATCCAGAGCCTTCGGTACGGAGCGCGGCGCGGGACCGTACCGGCGCGGCTGGCGGAGCTGGACGGTGCGCTCGGCGACGCGGGTTTCTCCGCAGGGCTCTCCACTGACATCGACCGCGAGATGTGGTCCAAGTGGGTCTTCATCGCCTCCGTCAGCGCGGTGACCTGTCTGATGCGCGGGGCGGTCGGCGAGGTCGCGGCCGTTCCCAAGGGCGCCGCCTTCGCTGAGGCCGTCGTCGGCGAATGCGCCTCTGTCGCGGCCGCGGCCGGACACTCGGTGCCGGACGCGGCGAAGCAGCAGACTCTGGCAAGCGTCACGGCGCTCGGCTCGCCGATGACCTCGTCTCTCTACCGAGATCTGACAGACGGGCGCGCCACCGAAGTCGAGCACGTCTTCGGCGATCTGGTCGAGCGCGCCCACCGGTTCAACGTGTCAGTTCCGCTGCTGGAACTGGTCACCATGCATCTGCGTGTGCATGAGAACCGCCTCAAGAACGCACGCCCCATGTAAGAGAGGACCGGGCCGGCCTGCCGGGCGCGCCGGCCCGGCAGTGCGCGGCGAGTCTCGTGCGAGAGAGCGTTCGCGGCGCGTGCGAATCGTCGGCAGCGACACTGCCGCGCCGCCTACGACGCGTTCTGGGCGCGTCGCCGGCCGCCACAGGCGCACCAGAGTCGCAGGAACCGAGCAGCGAAGACATCTCGGACGGCGCGACCGACAGCTGCTGTTCCACCTGATCGAATCGCCGATGCCCGGGGCCCAAAGCGTGCTGCGGCGGTCGTCGACCTGGGCGGCAGCGCCTCGTACGACGACGTGCAGCATGACTTCGCCGACCAGCCAGCGGACCCGGTCCCTCCGACAACGATCGGCGGGACGCTGACCAGGGTGAAGGCGGTGGAGCGCCGCGTCGGCCAGGCTGGCGCGGGCGAGTTGCTCCAGCAAGACGGGCGAGCTCGGCTCCACCGCATCGCCCAGACGCTCGTGGACGGTCTTCAACAGGCTTGCACCCTGCAACGCCCGTCCTGGCCTGATGCGCCAGTGACCGGCCAGGATCGGTCGATACACCTCCTTGGTCGGCTGTCGGTCGATGTCGGCCGCGAGATCGGCCGGCGCTGCGGCGAGTGGGCAGCCGGCGCCGGCCTGTGGATCGACGTCAGTCATGAACTCGCTGCAAATTCACCTACAAACACTCTTTGCGGACTATTCAACCAACGGGAGTTCATCCGCAGGCAAAGATCCGTACAACCAACCCCACTCCTCGTGAGTCGTGATCCCGACGGGCCAGAACTCCCGTCCCGATCCCGACCAGAGGACCGAATGAACACAGCCAGACGACGCACGTCCACGGCGTCCGCCACCGCCGTCGTGCTCGCCACCGCCGGTGGCCTCCTCACCACCACCGCGGCCCCCGTGTCCGCCGCGACGACCTGCGCCTCACCGGTGTACAAAAGGCAGTTCTACGCGAACACCACCTTCTCGGGCACCCCGAAGCGCACCGACTGCGACAGCACGATCGACGAGAACTGGGGCGCCAAGGCCCCCGCGTCCGGCCTGCCGACGAACAACTTCGGCGTCCGCTGGACCGTCACCCGCGACTTCGGCTCCGGCGGCCCCTTCACCCTCTCGGCCGCCGCGCAGGACGGCATCCGCGTCTACGTCGACAGCTCCCGCAAGGTCGACCTCTGGAAGAACGGCTCGACGACGACGAAGAAGACCGTCAACGTCACGATCCCGGCGGGCAAGCACACCCTGCGCGTGGACTACGCCAACTGGACGGGCTCGGCCAACGTCAAGCTGACCTACACGCCCAACACCTCGGCGAGCGTCGACAAGGTCAAGCCGCTCACACCGGCAGGCACTTCGGTGTCGTACGACAAGGCGACGGGCAAGGCGAAGATCGCCTGGGCGAAGAACAACGAGATGGACCTCGCCGGCTACCGCGTCTACCGCCGCCTGAAGGACGCCGCGTTCGGCAGCACTCCCCTGGCCACCACCACCTCCACCTCGTACACCGACACCCCGCCGGCCACCGGCGCCGTCTACTACTACGAGGTCCGCGCCTACGACAGGGCGGGCAACGTCTCCGCGGGCTCGGCCGACCAGGCCGTCGTCAGCGCCGACCACACCGCCCCCGCCATTCCCACCGGACTGAGCTCCGCCGCCGCGTCCGACGGTCTGCGGGTCAGGTGGAGCGCGGTCGAGGGCGCAGCCTCGTACCGGATCTACCGGGCGGCGGCCCCGCAGGGTACGTACGCCCTGGTCGGCAGTACCGACCAGGCCTCGTACGTGGACACCTCGGCCGCGGAGGACGTGAGCTACTCCTACCGCGTCACCGCCCTCGACACGGCGGGCAACGAGTCCGCGCGGTCCGTCGCCGTCGGCGGCACACGCGAGGACCTCACCCCACCGTCCGCCGTCACCGGAGTCACCGTCGTACCGACCGAATACGGTTTCGCGGTGAGCTGGGACGCGAACCCCACCCCGGACCTGGCGCGCTACGTGGTCCGCCGCGGCGAACTCTGGGGAGACGAAGACGAGAAGGTGTGCTCCCTCTACCCGGGCTACTACGTGTCGGCCGACACCACCTCGTACGCGTACACCACCCTCCCCGACGGCGAAGAGAGCTGCTTCATCGTCGACGCCGTCGACGATGCCTGGAACTCCGCCTTCCAGTGGACCGGCGAGGCACAGATCGTGATCGCGACCGAGTTCGACATGACGCCGAGCGTGGCGACACCCGAGGGCTCGCCGTTGGACCTGGAAGCCTCCCCGGCGGAGGGCGCCGAAGGAAACCGCCTGACGTGGTCCGGACTCGGTGCGGACGCACAGGGCTTCCGCATCTACCGATGGAACCCGGCCACTGCCGCCTACGAGAAGATCCACGAGACTTCCGCCGGGGCCTTCGAGTACTTCGACACCGGCGCCCGGCGTGGCACCACCTCGTACTACTGGGTGACGGGTGTGAGGCCCGACGGCACCGAGACCCTGCCGGCCGGCGACTCGACGGTCACCGCGCCCGCAGGGTGACCTGATCCGGATCGAGCCTGACCGTCGCCGCGCTGGGTGGGCCCGCACGCTTGGTGCATGGGGGCCGGCGAGGGTCTATCGCACGTCGATGGCACAGCAGCGGGCGTCCTGCGCAGCTGCTCGAAGGCTTCAGCTGTCCTGGCGCAGCTGCTCGAAGCCTTCAGCGATCCGGTGTGCGGTGATGGTCAGGCCGGTTTCGGTGAGGCGGCCCTTGATGACGTCAGGATGGCGCCGGACGTGGGCCCGTCCGCGACGGATTGTGCGCTCGCGCCCGGCATCGACGGTGTGAGCCGGGTGCGTCACATGACGCACCTTCAGTTCCCAGTTCGTGCCGGGCGCGGTGGTGTGCGGGGCCCCTCAGGCGAGATGCTCGCGGAACCATTCGATGGCAGCGCTGCTCGCCTTGTCGAACTGCGTGGTGTACGGGTCGAAGTGGCCGCCCGCGACCGTCCGCAGCCGCTTGGGCTCCAGCGCGCGCTCGTAGGCCGCGAGGGCCAGGTCGGTCACAGTGACGGTGTCGTTGAGCGCGACCACCATGAGCAGCGGTGTGGGCGAGACCCTGTCGACCCAGATTCCGGGCTCGTACATGCGCGCGGCCCGGGTGGAACGGACTGTGACCTCGTTCTCCCACGCACCGTCGGGCGTGGGCTGGAGGTAGAAGTCGATGGCCTCCTGCGTCCGGTAGGACGCGGGCACCGCGGGGTCGCTGCCGACGACGGCCAGCGTGCGGGGGGCCTCACCACGCGACTGGGCGCGCTCGTCCTCGGAGAATCCCTCCTCCAGGGCCGCGACGGCCTCGGGGACGATTCGGCGCCGGCCCTGCTCGAAACCGCTGATGGTCGGCACCTGGGAGACCACGGCCCGCAGTCGGCGGTCCGTCGCGCCCAGGACGATCGCGTGGCCGCCGGCATAGCTGGTACCCCACAGGCCGATCCGCTCCGGATCGACCTCCGGGACGCTCTCCAGGAAGGAGATGGCCCGCCGCCAGTCGGCGATCTGCCGCCAGGGGTCGACATCCTGGCGCGGCCGGCCATCGCTCGCCCCGAAGCCGCGGTGGTCATGGACCAGGACGACGAAGCCGTTCTCGGCGAATGCCTGCGCGAACGACTCCAGGCCGTGCTCCTTCACCCCGGCGTAGCCGTGGGCCATGGTGATCGCCGGATGCGGGCCCTGGCCATCCGGCAGGAAGAGCCATCCACGCAGCTGTACCGCCCCGTCGGCCTCGAACTGGACATCCCTGCGCTGAATCATGGAACAACAACCTTCTCGGTACGGGGGATTTCAGCCCTGGTGGAAGTGGTCGGTGTCGATCTCGCCGGCCAGCCGGTTACGAAGTGCCGCGGAGAAGCGGAGCAGGGCGCCCAGCGGCCGGTGATGGATGGCGGCTCGGAGGATCTGGCCGTCCGCGTTCTTGGTCAGGATGGTGACGCCCTCGATCGGCAGGCCGCCGAACGCGGTGGCCTGCCACTCGAGGTAGGTTCGCGGGCCGTCGACGGTCTCCTGGGTGAAGCGGAGCGACTCGTAGATCACGCTCGCCGCGCCCATCACCTTCTTCACCTGGTCGCGGCCTTCCACCGGGCGGGTGAGGATGCTTGCCTCCAGGACCACGTCCTGGGTGAACGCCTCCCCGAACGCGGCGGCGGACTGCTGCGCGAAGGCGTCCGTCCACCCCTGCGGGCGTGAGGTGTTCGCGGCGGGGGCGCCGACGTTGCCGCGGGCCTCGGCGAGGAGGCGGTCGAGGTGGGTGGCGACGTCGGCCGCCTGCTCGATGTGGGCCCAGTGGCCGGCCTCGGCCACCGATACCGCTGTCACGGCGGTGAAGCGGGGCGCGATCGAGTTGTTGACCATGTCCTCGGTGACGAATCCGTCGCCCTCGCCTCGGACGATGAGCACCGAGCCGGGGTAGGCACTCGGCCGTTCGCCGACGGGGTGCCCGGTGTTCCAGCAGTCGGCGAGGGCGCGAAGGACCTCCGGACGCAGCCGCATTCCGGTCGCCACCAGCCGGTCGCGCTCCGCCTCCGGGAACGCCACGGACAGCTGGTCGCGTACACCCCGCTGTCCGTCCGCGTCGCCGCCCAGAGAACGGAACCGCTCGATCATCTCGTCGGGCAGGTGTACGCCCGCGAGGGGGACCGGGGTCACCAGCATGAGTCCGCGGACCCGGTCGGGCCGCTGGACCGCGACCAGTTCGGCCACGGCCGCGCCCATGCTGTGGCCGACGATCACGAAGGGCTTGCCGAGGGCGTCGACCACCGCGCCCACCTCGTCGGCGAACCGGTCGTAGTCGTAGGGCCCGTCCGCCGTGTCGCGGTCGCCGCAGCCGGCCAGGTCGAGTGTCACGCACTCGATGCCGGGTGTGGTGAGCTGGGGGATCAGGCGGTCCCAGGCGTACTGGTCGTCGAGGAAACCGTGGACGAACACCACGGCCAGGTCTCCGTCGCCACTGCGCCGATACCGTACGTCGGTGTCGGCGACGCGTTCCGTCTTCATGTAGGTCCTCACTGTCCGGGACCAGCCGTCGCCCCGGAAGGGGACCAGTCCTGGCTTTCGATGGGGCAATGCGATGGGGCGACGCAATGGGTGGTAGTCGATGGGACGTGCGTTCAGACGCTGCGTCAGGTGGCCAACGATGCCTTCCGTGACCTGGGGATTCGCGAAGCGACGCGATCTAGGCGTATGGCGAGGCGCTTCGCGGCGCTGCCGCAGCGCCCTGGCGGCACCGGTGACCGGAACGCTCCGGCGGCGACAGCCGTACACCTCTCGTCAGGCACCGCGCCCCTGCCTGCACGGTGCCCGGTCGCCCTGGTACTCGGCTTGGCCCGGTCTTCGTCGGACAGGCCCCGGACGGCGGGTGTGAAGGCCCGGACGGCGGGCGGGGCGCGGGGTTCACCAGCGAGGAGCGTCTTCGGCCAGTTGCAGTTCGCCCCTTCCGAACGAGAAGCTCTCGTTCGGGACCGGGATCAGGGCGATGAAAATGTCGTCGGGCGAGACACCGAGGGCCTCGACGACCAGCCTGTTGATGGCCGCGGTCACCGCCCGCTTGTCCTCCAGAGGCCGGTGAGCCCCGAAGAGAACCGTGATGATCATGGCTTCGGCGCTGCGCTGCATGCCCATGAACGTCGGGTCGAGGAACAGTTCGTCGTCGCCGTGTTCGCTGATCATGATGAAGCGATCGCCCTCGGGGATGCCGAGCCCCTGCACCAGCGACTGGTTGAGCGCGTCGGCGAGTGCGCGCTTCTGCTGCGACGAGAAGCGGTTGGCGGGGATGTGGGCGTTGAAGACCGGCATGGGGGGCTCCTTCGGGGAGTGGTGCGGTGTCGGGGTGTCCGACCGTGCAAGAGGGCCTGATCCGGGCCCCGGGCGACGGCGTTGCCGCTCTGGGCACCCGTGGCGCACGGCGCGAGCCTGCGGGTGCGGCCGGATCGGCGTTGGTGCCGCTGCCGTCAGGCCTTGGTGGCTCCGGAGGGGGACCACCCGGCGCTGTCCACCGGGGACCACCCGTCCGGACGCTCGTCGAGGCGGTGGCTGCGCTTGCCCAGACGCGCGCTCAGCACGTCCTGCGGCAGGGGCGTGACGAACGCGTTGTCGGCCAGGGTGTACTCGGCGGCGAGGCGGCCGACCGCCGGGATCGCCCCGGTGTCGATACGTCCGCTCTGGGCGTAGACGTCGTCCCGGATGTGGAAGCGCACGACCTTGCCCCACACGACGTGGTCGTTGACGTCGCCGACCTTGATGATCCGGTCGAGCGTGCATTCCATGGCGATCGGGGAGTCCTTCACACGCGGCGCCTCGACCACTTCGCACGCCCCTTTGGCCAGGCCGACCTCATCGAACTCGTCCTGGGAGCTGTCGAACTCGATCGCACTGCGGTGCATCTCGTGGGCCTGCGGAAGCGTGACCAGGTTGGTGACGAACTCACCCGTCTCCTGGATGTTGACGAGCGTGTCCTTCAGGGTCCCGTCCGACCGCGGCTGGATGGTCAGGGACACTATCGGGGGTATCCGGCTCACCACGGTGAAGAACGAGATCGGTGCCAGATTGGCGACACCGGAGGGCGACAGGGTGCTCACCCAGCCGATCGCGCGCGGCGTGACCGACCCGATGAGGAGTTTGTACGCGGACGTCGCGTCCAGTTCGTCGCTGTTGATGATCACGTTGATGGCCTCTCGGACGTGCACTGCGGGATTCCGCGGGTGGAGGTACGGGCTGATGGGGGCTTGGGGAGGGCAACGGGCCACGATCAGCCCGGCCCGTGGCCCGTGGCGCGTGGCGCGTGGCCCGTGGCCCGTGGCCCGTGGCCCGTGGCGCGTGGCCCGTGGCGCGTGGCGCGTGGCGCGTGGCGCGACGGTAGATGCTGCTTACGGCCCCGCAACGGCTCGGCGCTGATTCAGCCGTCCGCCGTTTCGGTGCCGCCCAGGAAGTGCTCCGCGATCAGGGGCACGGCGGGGGCGGGGGTTTCATGGGGACAGGTGGGTCGCGCTGTCGATGACGAGGCTGCGCGCGTCGGAGTACAGGGGAGCGATCTGCTCCTCGGCCGCGACGGCGGTCAGAACGGGTTCGTGTCCACCGGTGGATGAGCACGAGGAGGGGACGGTCGTACCCCTGGGTCAAGGCGGACACGTCGCCCCGGGTCCAGGTCAGCAGGTGGGCGCCTGTCGCCGCGGCACCGGCCGATCCTGCGGTCGTCGCGGCGGCGTAGCGAAGCCTCCCCGATCCAAGTCGGCCGACGGT
Organism: Streptomyces sp. NPDC059582; assembly: GCF_042735715.1. Lineage (NCBI taxonomy): Bacteria > Bacillati > Actinomycetota > Actinomycetes > Kitasatosporales > Streptomycetaceae > Streptomyces > Streptomyces sp. NPDC059582. Next base: position 127,729 of record NZ_JBHWCC010000020.1, on the reverse strand, counting down.
CACGTGACTTGCTCGGTGTCGAGGAAAGGGAGCACGCGTGCGTAGTCTCGTGGCCCGCCATCCAGAAGTACGCGCGAATGCCTCGACTGCTCCCCCTGTGCACGGCGGTGCATCCCGGGGCATTCGCCTGTCTGTCCGTTGTCCGCGAGCAATGGGTCACGGAATTACGGCTGTTCGGTCTGGATGCAGCTACCGGTGGCGACCGGGACGGACCGGCGCTGCCCGTGGATTCCCGGTGCCGGACGAGGCTCAGCCGGTAGCGGAGGGGAAGAACTCGAGGCCCTCGAGTACGTCGCGCCCCTTGGCCGTGTCGGCGTACAGCCGCGCCTCCGTGATCAGTCCGTCGGTCACGGCGAACAGCAACAGGTGCTCGTTCTCCATGGTGCGGCCGTTCTTCGCCTTCGCGCGGGCCCGGACGGGGACCACCACATGCGACCCGGCGTCGAGCACCGTGTGCAGGTCGTAGTCGAAGTACTCGTAGTAGTGGTCGAAGAGGTCCTTGTAGAAGGCCACGAAGCCGTCCCGGCCGTGGAACGTCCCGCCGTAGGGCAGGGAGGTGGGGAAGTGGAAGACCACGTCCGGCGACATCAGAGCCACCAGGTCGGACGAGTCGTTCTTCTCGAATCCGGTGTAGGCGCGGTGGCAGGCGTCAACGATCGCCTGGTTGCTCGACATGCTTCCTCCATGCTCATGGCTGAGTGCAGTGGTGGGTGAACACGTTTCCACCCGCTCCGGCTCCCGTCCGGTGCGCGGAGGGACCGGAGGCCAGGGAACGGGCCGATCGGCTCGCGAGGCCGTACGGCGGGTCGGGGATGCCTGACCGGGCTCGGGCAGTCACCGGGCGGGCTTCGGGGGCCGCGGCGCGGTGGTGTCCGTCAGCGGTCCGCCGTTGGCTAAGTTTCCATCCGGAACCCAGGAAGTCAAGGGCTGGGTTCCAGATGGCAACCCTGGAGTATCCTGACGGCATGGAGTGGCGTGAACTTGATCTGGGCAATTGCAGCGTCGCCGCGACCTTGGGTCTGGTCGGCGAGCGGTGGACCCTTCTCATCCTGCGCGAGGTCTTCGCCGGGCTGCACCGCTTCGACGAGATCGCCGACCACCTCGGGATCTCCCGTCGCGTCCTGACCGAACGCCTGGGACAGCTCGTCGACGCGGGCCTGCTGGAACGCCGTAGCTACAAGGAGGCCGGACAGCGCGCCCGCCAGGAGTACCACCTCACGCCACCCGCCCAGGACCTGCACTGGGTGCTGGCCGCCCTCCTGCGGTACGGAGACACCCACCTCGGCGGCCCGGAGGGCGCACCGGCGGTGCTGAACCACGCCGGCTGCGGCGGCGAGGTGCACGTCGAACTGCGCTGCTCCTGCGGGCAGGAGGTCTCCGGCTCCGAGGTGCAGCCGATCACCGGCCCCGGCGCCGTCAGCATTTCCCCCTGACCACAGTCCGCTCCCCCGTCCGCTTTCCCGCGTCCCAGCCGCGCAGCGTCGGGTGGCCGACGGCTTCGGCGTTCCGGCCTAAGGGCTGTCCCGTAATCCCCGGTGGATCAGCGCGCGGCGTCAGATGCGGTGCATCGCAAGGCGGAGGGCCGTCCGCATACTGGGCGTATTCGGGCGATCCGACAACGCGGCGAGGTGCCGTAGCTGTCGTCGTGCGCCCGCCGGGGGTTACGGGACAGCCCTTAGGTCCGGGCCCGGTGGGCCGTGACTCAGCCATGCCGCGTTCGTTCGCGTCACGCTCGCTAAAGCCTGTCACCGACGCGGACCCGGGGGCAGGGGGGCGCAGCACCGCGACGGCGTGTCCGCTGTACGGCGTGTCTGCTGTACGCCGTTCTTGCTGTATGGCGTTCCTGCTGTACGGCGTCGTCCGACGGGTGACCATCAAGGGCGGTGGAGGCCATGCCACGCCCGCCACTGAGCCGCCGATCGGCAGCATTCCTCCCTATGTCTCCGCATGCGATCGCATGTCTCCGCGTGCGACGACGCGAGGGGGGCGCGGGTCACGTCGACCAGCTCGCGCACATGGCACACGTCACCAGGTGATGCCTCTTTTGGCTCATATGCAGACTCCCCGGGCGCCTCTTCGGAGGAACCCGATCCGTGAAAGCGGCAACTCTCCTCAGTGCATACGAATTCGATGGAGGATGCGGTAGATCGCCCACCCCGCCGAGGCGCTCATCGGAAGAGGTAAAATGGTTGTGCACATGTCGTTCGTCGTCTCGCGAGAAAGGCGGTTTCGAGAATGCCCTGGACTGCGACCGACCGATACGACCTGGAGCCCGCCCCGGGCGGCCTGGCATTCGTCCAGGACCTGCTCAACACGATCTCCGCAGGCAGGCCGCGTGAGCCCGACCTCCTGGAGGACGCCGAGGACGCGCAGACGTGGCTCGCCCAGGCCCTCGCGAACTGGAGCGGCGAAACCCGCCGCCCCGCGCCCGTGGTCGAGATCACGGCCGAAGAGCTGGAGAAACTGCGCGACTTCCGGCACGACCTGCGCCGGCACCTGCAGGCAGCGGGAACGGACACCACCGCGCCACAGTCGCACCCGGCGGCCTCGCTGACGGCCGTGCCGGCCGCTCTCCGCCTCGACGCCGACGGCCGTATCCGCGCCGAGGCGAGGGGCACCGGATGGCGCCAGGTGACCTCCCTCGCCATGATCGAGGCCTACCAGGCCCAGTGCACCGACTCCCTGCGCCGCCTCAAGAGCTGTCGGAACACCCGCTGCGCGGTCGTCTTCTTCGACCGCTCCCGGAACAACAGCGGCGTCTGGCACGACGTCCGCCTCTGCGGCAACGCGGTCAACCTGCGCAACCACCGCGCCCGCAAGCGGGCGACCGCCGAGACGACCTGACCGGCCGCACCCCGGAAGTCGATTCATCCCCGTCCCCGCCCGCGGAGGGCAACATCCGCAGGCGACGCACGGCTGCCCGCCTGCTCCGGTCAGCGCCGCAGCGCCGCAGCGCCGCAGGGCGCCCCTGGCGCGGCGTTCATGAGTACACACCGCCCCGATCCGCCCGGGGCCGGGGCCGGGGTGGGGTCGCGAACGGTCAGCCGTGTCGCAGGGCATGGCCGTACAGCGCGCCTGTTCCGGAGCGGGTCCCGCAGCGAGCGTCCCGCACAGATCGCGCACCGCTCGACGGCGCCGGCCTTCGGGACGGACCTGGCATCAGGGCTCACGGCGGGAAGCACGCACCCGCCGGGGGCGTCGCGGCGGCCCCGGTCATCGCCGCCGCGCAGTGACACCCTCATCCGCGCCGACGTGCGCAGCGCAGGAGGCGTCCCCCCGTGTCCGCGGACGCCGGGCAGCCGACGGCGGCCGGTCGCCACATCCGAAGTCCGCCTGCGGGCCCCGCTCGGACAAAAGGATGAGGAAGACTCCTCCATCGCCCGGGCGCAACATAAGTAAAAGTGCTACGCTTATTTCATAAGGATCATGCGATAGCGCCCTGTCCCCCACGTTCGGGCAAGTACCACCGGGGTCGGCGGGACGCCTTCGACAGGCCTGCCGCGCCGGTTCAGCACAGCGCCGGGCCCACCGCACCCGTCGGATCAGATCCCATCGGCCGCCCACCCTGACATGTGCCCGGCTCGCGACCCGGCCGCGGAGCAGACGGCCACGAAAAGCCACATTCCGCCCTTGAAGGAGGCACCACGATGACCGCATCCGCATCCAGTCCCCTGGCGTACGAGGTTCTCGTCCAGGAGGGGACCCCCCGGGCCGGCGACGAACGGCTGCCCAACGGTGAAGGGCTCGTCTCCTCACCACTGACGTCGACGCTGATCTTCGGGGACGAGGACGCCGTGCTGGTCGACCCGCCTCTCACCATCGAGCAGACCCAGCGGGTGGGCGACTGGATCGACCGCTCCGGCAAGCGCCTGGCCTACATCTACGCCACTCACGGTCACGGCGACCACTGGTTCGGCACCGCCGATCTCGTGAAGCGCTTCCCCGGCGTGACCGTCTACGCGACCCCCGGGACCATCGAGGTCATGCACGAGCAGGCCACCGAGGGGCGCGAGCAGCTGTGGGACAAGCGCTTCGCCGGCCTGATCCCCGACACCCCGGTCCTGGCTCAGCCCGTCCCCACCGAGGGCTTCCTGCTGGAGGGCAACCTCCTCGAAGCCGTCGAGGTCGGTCACACCGACACCGACAAGACCACGGTCCTTCATGTGCCGTCGATCGGCCTCGTGGTGGCCGGCGACGTCGTCTACAACGGCGTCCACCAGTACATCCTCGAAGGCGGCGACGGCGGTCTGCAGGAATGGCTCCAGGCCCTCGACCGTGTCGCCGCGCTCAAGCCGCGCTCCGTCGTGGCCGGACACAAGAACAAGGACCTGCCCGACGACCCGGCCACCATCGAGGAGACCCGCCAGTACCTCCTCGACGCCATCCGCCTGCTCGGCCGGAACCCCACCGCCCGCGAGTACTTCGACCAGATGACGACCCTCTACCCGGACCGGCTCAACCCGGGCCCGGTCTGGTACGGAGCGGTCGGCCTGCTCGGAGCCTGACGGACCGAGGGGTACGAGAACCACACGGGTCGCACGACGCCTGCCAGGACGGGACGGTGCTGCCGCCGTACACGCATGGAACGCCCTGGAGCGGACCGACCACACCGACCGGTCCGCTCTGAGACGTTCGCCTCCGGCGAGCCGAGCAGAGCCGAGCCGAGGGCCGATCCACCGGAACGGACCTGAACTGACCTGGCTCGGGCGATGAGGCGACGACGAGGGGCAGCCGCGACGGGCGGACGAGATGTGCGTCTTGGAACCTGGCTCACCAGGTGGCGGTTCACAAAGTCTTGATGAGGCCGCCGTCAATGACGAAGTCGGTACCGGTGATGTTGGCGGTGCGCGGGCCGGCGAGCATCACGATGAGGTCGGCGACCTCGTCCGGGCGGGTGAAGCGGCCGGTGGCGAAGCCGCCGAGACTGTCGACGATTCTCTCGCGCGCGGTCTCCTTGTCGACACCCATCGCGTCACCCACGCTCGCGGCCATGCCACCTTCGGCGAGCCACATGTCGGTTTCCACTGGTCCAGGACTGACGGTGTTGACGCGGACGCCCTGGGGACCGACCTCTTTGGACAGAGCCTTGGAGAAGTTGGTGAGTGCGGCCTTGGAGACGGTGTAGTCGATGATGCCGGGGTCAGGCAGGAAGGCGTTGACCGAGCTGACCGTGACGATCGCGCCCTTGCGCTCGATCAGCGACGGCAGCGCGGCGCGTACCGAGCGAATCGCACTGAAGAGGTTGGCCTCGAGTGTCGCCGTCCAGTCCGCGTCCGTGACCGAGAGGACGCCGCCCAGCCGCGGGGTCAGGCTTCCGACGTTGTTGACCAGGAGGTCGATGCCTCCGAAGCGCTCGTGTGCCGCGGCCACCAGTGCCTCCACACCCTCCGCGGTGGAAAGGTCGCCGGTCACCGGGAGCACGTCGTATTCCGCCGTGAGCCGGTCCAGCCCGGCGCTGCCCTTGCGTGAGCCGGCGGCGACCTTGACGCCCTCCATGGCCAGGGCGCGGACCGCTGCGAGCCCGATGCCGCGGCTCGCTCCGGTGACCACGGCGATCTTGTTCTCCAGTTCCATGTCCATGGCGTTCTCCCTTTCTGGACCTTGTTTCGCAGTTGCGTAGAAGAAAGGCTGGTGGGCGGGTAGGCCGTCCTCGGTCGGGTCGTCGACGAGAGGTGAACGACGCGGTCGACCCTGGCCGACTGTGGACGATCAGGCGATGGCGCCCACGGAGTTCGCGATGGCGGTGGTTGCCTTCTCGACGTGGGGAGCGAGCTGCTCCTCGGTCTGCCCGTTGACCGTGATGAATTCGACGTCGGTGATTCCGAGGAAGCCGAAGACGCCGCGGATGTAGGGCTCATGGAAGTCCAGCGGAGCGAAGCGCGGGTCGCTGAAGTCGCTGCCGGACGAGCGCAGGATGACGGCCTTCTTACCGCTCAGCATCCCTTGCGGGCCTTCTGCGGCGTAGGTGAAAGTGCGGCCGGCCATGCAGATCTGGTCGATCCAGGCCTTGAACGAGGCGGGCACGCTGAAGTTGTAGACGGGGACGCCCAGGGCCAGGACATCGGCCGCCTTGACCTCGGCGATGAGTTCCTCGGCCGCGCCGACGGCGGCATCGGAGTGGGTGTCGTGGATCTCCGCCGGACCGAACACTCCGCGCACCCAGTGCTCGCTGACCAGGTTCGGCACGTCAGCCGTCACATCGCGGTAGGTAACGGTGCCTTTCGGGTTCCGGGCCCTCCACGCCCCGGCGTACTGGGCGGAGAGTCGGCGGCTGACGGAGCCGAAGCCGGTGCTGCGGGCGCTGGAGTCGATGTGAAGCAAGTGAGCCATTGAGGTTTCCGTTCGCGATTATGGATTGATCAATCCAATATTGGGGCGGCGTCGTGGGGTGACCCGCGTCGACGACGACCGTAACAGGTTCTGGATTGAACTATCAAGAATCTAGGTACTCCTGTGGGCGCGTATGGAGTACTCCCAGGTCAGACTGCGGATCCGTCGGAAGACGGCCGGATCAGGTCCGACCGTCTTCCCGATGAGGCCGCGGCGGCCGACGGGAAGCAGATGCGGTGCGTTCGACGCCGAGGCGCCCGCCCGGCGGTGGCGGAAAGGCGATCCCGACGGTCAGATCCTTCCGTGATGGAAGGGCTACGGCGAGTCGGGGGCCGGGGGGCAATGCAGTCGGGGACCGAGGCTGCGGCGCGGCCGTGAGCGGTCCCTAGTCCAGGGTGCCCATCGCGGCGGCGACGGCCGACTCGACGAACTCCCGCCCGGCCCGGGCTTTCCCCATGACTCGCAGCCCCTGTATGAAGGTGGTCAACAGGCGTGCCAGCTCGATGGGGTTCTTGTCCGCCGAGAGTTCACCGCGGGCCTTGGCCCGCTCGAGCGCCCCGGCGATGGTCGACTCGACCAGCCGCAGGGTCGCCGCGACCTGTTCAACGGTGGCCGGGTCGCCGGCGCGCTCGGTCGCGGCGTTGACCGTCATGCAGCCCCGGTCGGGGTCACACAGGTCGGCCTCGGCCATGGCCATGAGTACGGCGCGCAGCGCGGGGCGCACCTCGTCGGCGCTCTCCAACTGGGCCACGAGCTCACTGGCGTTGCGCGACGTGTAACGCTCCAGCGCGAGCCCGTACAGCTTCTCCTTTGAGCCGAAGGCCGCATACAGGCTGCCGCTGCCGATGCCGAGTGCCGACGTCAGATCCGGCAACGATGTCGCGGCGTAGCCGCGACGCCAGAACACGTCCATGGCGCGGTCGAGGGCCTGATCGATGTCGAACTCTCGTCTGCGCGCCACGTTCACAGAGTAACCGTTATGGATTGAATGCTCAAGTATTCTCGCGGTGCTTGTCGCGGCAGCCTCCCGGGATTCCAGGGGGGCGCGCCGGACGGGCTCGCCCAGGGCCTGAGCGGCGATCGGGCGCTCCGGCCGTGACGTCCACACCGATGTGACCAATCACCAAGTCATGCGCTGTATTCAGGTGAGCCCCTCCCGTACTGCGCCACCCGCCTCCGTGTACGGGGCGAGTCCTCCACGTGGGATACCGACGTCTCCGCGGACAGTTCGAAGGTGCCGCCTGTGACCACGCGAAGGTGACAGAGGTAGTGAGGGCCCGAGTTCAGAGCTCCTCGCGGGCAGGTGGCCGCACCGTCGTCTGGCGGGGGGCGGCCATGTCCAGGAGCACCAGCGCATCGTGTTCGGGGGTGCCTGGAGCAGCTACGTACACTCCCAGGCGGTGGCCAGGGGTGCCCTCCAGCTGCATGCCCTGGAAGGTGAGGCTGATCTCGCCGACGAGCGGATGGCGGAAGGTCTTCGGCTTCTGCGCGTGGGGGCGGCGGGTGACCTCGTAGCGGTCCCAGAGTTTGGCGAAGTCCGGGCTCTTCAGGAGAAGTTCGCCGACCAGGTTGGCCAGGTCGGGGGCGTCGGGGTCGGTGCCGGCCAGGGCACGCAGGCGGGCGACGCAGCCCGCGATCTGGTTGTCCCAGTCGGCGTAGAGGTCGCGTGCCGCCGGGTGGAGGAAGAGGAAGCGGGCGAGGTTTCGTTGCTTGGCGGGCCAGTCCTCGATGCCGACGTACAGGGCGAGGGCTCCGGAGTTGTGGGCGAGTAGATCCAGAGTCCGGCTGGTGACATAGGCCGGGCTGGGGCGCAAGCTCTCCAGGAGCAGCCTGACCTGGGGGGTTACCGTGCGGCTAGGTGCGGCTGGGGGTTCAGGGGCGTGCCGCGCGGCGTGGATGGCCAGGGTGTGCAGATGCTCGGTCTCGTCCTGGTCGAGCGTGAGGGCGCGGCTCAGTGCGTCGACGACGGCGAGGCTGGGGCGGGTCTCCTTGCCGCGCTCCAGTCGGGTGTAGTAGTCGATGCTCACCCCGGCCAGCGCGGCGACTTCCTCACGGCGCAGGCCAGGGGTGCGGCGCACCCCGGTGCCGGCGGGCAGGCCGACCTCGGCCGGGGTCAACTGGGTGCGCCGGGCGCGTAGGAACCGCCCGAGCTCTGTGCCGTTACCGTCATGGTGCCGCTGTACTGCCATGTCTACCAGTGTGGCCCGCGCATCACTGGTCTACGCCCGGCCAGGGGGGCCCTGTCACACCCCGGCTCCCTCTCCCCGGAACGGCTCGGCCTGCCACGCCGTCGGCGCAGCGGGCAGGGTGGAGAAGGCGAGCGTCCCTCGCCCTTGTCTCCGACGGAAGGCACTTTCGTGCGTGCAGCACTCCTCCACCAGGCCGGTGACGTCCGCGTCGAGGACGTCACCGATCCGAAGATCCAGCAGCCCACCGATGCCGTCGTGCGCATCGTGATGGGGTGTATCTGCGGCAGTGACCTGTGGCCCTACAAGTCCGCGCCGCCGACCGATCACCCGCGTCAGATGGGGCACGAGTTCATCGGCGTGGTCGAGGAGACCGGCAGCCAGGTGACCTCGGTCAAGGCGGGCGATATGGTCGTGGCTCCGTTCACCTACAGCGACGGCACGTGCGAGTACTGTCGCCACGGTCTGCACACGTCGTGTGTGCACGGCGGCCAGTGGGGCATCCACGGTGTCGACGGCGGTCAGGGACAGGCCACCCGCGTCCCGCACGCCGACGGCACGCTCGTCGTGCTTCCCGTCGGTGAGGATTCGGACCTGCTCCCCGACCTGCTGACACTTTCGGACGTGCTGTGCACCGGCTACCACGCCGCCCGCACGGCAGGCGTGGCGGCAGGTGACCGCGTCACCGTGATCGGCGATGGGGCGGTCGGACTGTCGGCGGTCATCGCCGCGAAGCTGCTGGGAGCCGAGCAGATCATCCTGATGGGCCGCCACACCGCTCGCACCGACCTCGGCCGAGACTTCGGTGCGACCGACGTCGTCGCCGCCCGTGGTGAGGAAGGCGTCGCCGCGGTCCACGAGCTGACCGGCGGCCGCGGCACCGAGCGGGTGCTGGAGTGCGTCGGTCTGAAGGACGCGCTGCTGCAGTCCGCCGGCGTGGTCCGCGACGGCGGCGTCATCAGCCGCGTCGGCGCCCCGCAGTACGCGGAAGTGCCGCTCGGCTTCCCCGAGTTCTTGCGCAACGTCACCCTCACCGGTGGCGTCGCCCCGGCTCGCGCCTACATCGAAGATCTCATGCCGCACATCCTGGCCGGTGACATCCACCCCGGGCGCGTCTTCGACCGCACCGTGCCGCTGGAGGACGTCGCCGAGGGCTACCGGCTCATGAACGACCGCGAGGCCCTCAAGGTCATCGTCCGCCCCTGACCGCTCCGGCGCGTCTGCCCGCTGCCGCCGTCCGGCTCTTCTACCGTGCGCTGGGCACTCGGCCTCATGGGCCGGCGCGTGTCCGGCGCACCGCATACATCCTCGAACGACGGGACACCTCGTGAAGCACATCAACCTGCGCGACCTGGACGTCTCACGTATCGGCCTGGGGGCCATGGGCATGTCCCACGGCTACACCGGCGCCGGCACCGACGACGACGAATCCGTTCGCACCCTTCACCGCGCCATGGAACTGGGCGTCACCTTCATCGACACCGCCGAGGTCTACGGCCCCTACACCAACGAGGAACTCGTCGGCCGCGCGCTGAAGGACCGCCGGGACCAGGTCGTGATCGCCACCAAGTTCGGCCTGATCTCCCACACCGGCCGCCCTGGGCCCACCGACAGCAGCCCCGCCGGCGTCCGCGCCGCCGTCGAAGGTTCGCTCAGGCGGCTGGGCACCGATCGCATCGACCTGTACTACCAGCACCGGGTCGACCCGAACACCCCGATCGAGGAGACCGTCGGCGCCCTTGCGGAGCTGGTTGCCGAGGGCAAGATCCGCCACATCGGCCTGTCGGAAGCCGGACCCGACACCATCCGCCGCGCCCACGCGGTCCACCCGGTCACCGCGGTGCAGTCCGAGTACTCGCTGTTCACCCGCGATCCGGAAGCGAGCGTCCTGCCGGTACTGCGGGAGCTGAACATCGGCTTCGTTCCCTTCTCCCCACTCGGGCGCGGCTTCCTGACCGGTGCCATTCGCTCCACCGAGCAGTTCGACCCCAGCGACTTCCGTGCCGACAACCCCCGCTTCAGCGGCGAGAACTTCCAGCACAACCTCCGCCTGGCCGACCAGGTCGCCGCCATCTCCACCGAGATCGGCGCCACTCCGGCGCAGGTCGCCCTGGCCTGGCTGCTCGCCCAGGGCGACGACATCGCCCCCATCCCCGGTACCCGACGCGTGGCCCGGGTGGAGGAGAACATCGGCGCCGACGCCGTCCGCCTGACCGACGAGCAGCTCACGCGGCTCAGCAGCCTGCCCCCGGCCGCCGGAGACACCCACAACGAGGCCGGCATGCGCATGATGGAGCGCTGACGCGGTCGGCCCCCCGTCCAGCCACAGCAGGAAGGACTCCCCGTGAGTGCGACCGACCCGCGCGTCGCCCCAGACCTCATCCGGTATCACGCTCCGAAGCTCGCCGCCCTCACCGACGACGTGCTGTTCGCCGACGTCTGGCAACGACCGGAGCTCTCACCCCGTAACCGCAGCCTGATCACCGGCGCCGCCCTGGTCGCGCTGGGCCGCGACGCCCAGCTGACCGGGCACCTGCGCCGCGCCCTCGGCAACGGCCTCAGCCCCGACGAACTCGCCGAGGCGATCACCCACCTGGCGTTCCACGCCGGCCGGCCCGCCGCGATGAGCGCCACCAGCGTCCTGGCCTCCGTCACCGAACCCGGCGACTGACCAGCGAGCCCCGCGCACGCGTACCCGGCACATGGGTTACGACGCGGCCACCGTCCAGCCCCGAGGCGATCGCCGACGTCATCGCCTGCGTCCTCCCCCGCCCCGGAACGGGGCCATCCACGAAATCCTCATGCGCCCGCCGACCAGACCCTCCAGGAGTCACCCGTGCAGTACGTCACCTTGAACAACGGCGTGAAGATGCCGGTCCTCGGCTTCGGCGTCTTCCAGATCCCCGCGGAACAGACCGAGCAGGCCGTCACCGACGCCCTCGCCGCCGGCTACCGCCTCCTGGACACCGCGGCCGCGTACGGCAACGAGGAGGCGGTCGGCCACGCCATCAAGTCCAGCGGCATCCCCCGAGAGGCGCTGTTCGTCACCACCAAGCTCTGGGTCCAGGACGCCCCCGCGCAGGACAACACCCGCCGTGCCTTCGACGCCTCACTGCACAAGCTGGGCCTCGACCACGTCGACCTGTACCTGATGCACCAGCCCTACGGCGACGTCTACGGCCAGTGGCGCGCCATGGAAGCCGTCCACCGCGAGGGCCTGGCCAAGGCGATCGGCGTCTCCAACTTCTACCCCGACCGCCTGCTGGACCTGATCCTCAACAACGAGATCACCCCCGCGGTCAACCAGATCGAGACCCACCCCTTCTTCCAGCGCGCCACCGACCATGTCCTGATGCGCGAGCACGGCGTCCAGCACGAAGCCTGGGGCGGCTTCGCCGAAGGCAAGAACGACCTGTTCGCCAACCCCGTCCTCAGCGAGATCGGCGAGGCCCACGGCAAGTCGGTGCCACAGGTGGTGCTGCGCTGGCTGGTCCAGCGCGGCATCGTCACCATCCCGAAGTCGGTCAACCCCGACCGGATGGCGCAGAACATCGACGTCTTCGACTTCGAGCTCAGCGAACACCAGATGAGCCGGATCACCGACCTCGACACCGGCACGACCCTGTTCTTCGACCACCACGACCCGGCCATGGTCGACTGGCTCAGCAAGCGCCGCTTGACCGACTGATCCCCCACGGAGCAGGCCCTCGGATATCGCGTTGCCGCTCTCGTCCAGGACGCCCACGAATTGCCGGCCCCTCTCTCCTGGAAGCACACGGTGCCGTCGCTGCGTTCGGTGCGCGTGCGGCAGCCGCGCCAGGACCACTGGCGGGAGGGGGCGATCACGGCCGTGCCCTCTTCCCCTCCGGCCCGTGGTCCTCGATGGGCCTCGGCGGCTTGTCAGGAGACCGTCGTCGGCGTGTCCCGCAGGGTGACGCTGGCGTGGCTCTCCTGGAAGCTCTGGTCCGAGACGAGGGTCAGCCGGGCCGTGGACTGGAACTCCGGCAGAGTGGCGGAGCCGCAGGAGACCATCGTGGTCTTGAGCTTGGCGACGGTCAGGGCGAGCCCTTCGTTGAGATCGCCTGCGTAGGGGACGTAGCCGTCCACGCCTTCCTCGAAGAGCAGCCCCTGGCCTCCCTGGCCGTAGCGCTGCCAGTTGCGGGCACGGTTCGAGCCCTCACCCCAGTACTCCTTCACGAAGCCGTCACGAGTGGGCAGTTTCGCGCCGGCCGCTTGGTCGAAGCGCGCGAAGTACCGCCCCATCATGACGAAGTCGGCCCCCATCGCCAGCGCCAGCGCCACGTGGTAGTCGTGGACCAGGCCGCCGTCGGAGCAGATGGGCACGTACTCGCCGGTGCGCTCGCAAAAGGCGTCCCGGGCCGTCGCGACGTCCAGCACAGCGCTGGCCTGGCCGCGGCCGATGCCCTTCTGGTCGCGAGTGATGCAGATGGAACCGCCGCCCACACCGACCTTGACGAAGTCCGCCCCCGCTTCGGCGAGGAAGGTGAACGCCTCGCCGTCCACCACGTTGCCGCCGCCGACCGGAATCTCGGGATAGTGCTTCTTCACCCAGGTCAGGGCCTGTGCTTGCCAGTCGCTGTAGCCGTCGGACGAGTCGAAGCACAACGCGTCCGCGCCCGCCTCCACCAGGGCCGGGATGCGCTCCTGGTAGTCATGGGTGTTGACGCCCGCGCCCACGCGCAGGCGCTTGGCGGCGTCCACGACCTGGTTCGGGAACCGCTTGTTGTCCGTGTAGTCGGACCGGAACACCAAATACTGCAGGTTGCCCTCGCCGTCCAGCACCGGGAGGCAGTCCAGCCGTTCGTCCCACAGCCGGGCGTTGGCCTCGGAGAGCGTGGCGTCAGGCCCGGCATGAGGCAGGTCGGCGATGGCGGTCATCCGCTCGCTGACCGGTTCGGCCAGGTCGTGGCGTTGCGGGTGGAAGTCACGGGAGGTCACCAGGCCGAGCAGGCGTCCGGTGGCGGTCCCGTCGTGGGTGACCGCGGCGGTGCTGTGACCTGTGCGGCGCATGACGTCGACCAGGAGACCCAGGCTGTCGTCAGGCCGGACGTTCGTGTCGCTGGTGACGAATCCGGCCTTGAAGTTCTTCACTTGGCGGACCGCTGCGACCTGGTCCTGGATCGACTGGTTGTGGTGCAGGAAGCTCAGACCGCCGTTGCGCGCGAGGGCGATCGCGAGTTCCGGTGTGCTGACGGCCTGCATGATCGCGGACGTGAACGGGGAGTGCAGTTCGATCGCCGACGGCTCGCCCACGATGTGCCGCACCAGGGGCGTGCGCAGCTCGACCGTCGCGGGCGAGCAGTCGGTCCGGGTCCTGTTGGGCAAGAGCAGAAACTCGTTGAACGTCCGTGAGACCTCGGCGATGATCTGTGCCACTCGTTCCTCCTGACCCGTCGGCCGGGGCCCGACTGCCCCGCCGTGAAGAACGCCCCCGTGTCCCAGGGCCCGGGCAGGCAGGGGTCGGCAAGGCAGCCGTGGAGGTGCCACACACCGCGGCAGAGCCCTGACCAGCCCGTGGATCGACGGGTGCGGTCGTGACCTGGCACCCTATCGATCGGCCGGCCGCAGCACGAATCGCGCCTCGCATCGGCAATCGCCACGGTCCTTCAGGCCCTCTGCACGGGCAGCGTGCTACTCACCCCGATCGCGGCGGGCGTACACGACCGATCGTCGGCGAATCCCCCGGACTCACGCGGCAGGTAGGCGCACCACGGGTGCGGTCGACCAGGGCACTGGATGCCATGACCCAGCCTGCTGAGGATGAGGCCGGTTCGGCCTGATCAGCAGAGACATCGGAGGCATCATGCGGCGGAGTTCATGGACAGGATTCGGGCGAGCCAGTCGGTGCGGGTTCGTCGCGCCGTGGCCGATAGTTGTGCCTGCGGGTACAAGGCGTCGAAACCGTGGAAGCCGCCCGCCCAGACGTGGAGTTCGGCCTGGCCACCGGCCGCCCAGATGCGGGTGGCGTAATCGGTGTCCTCGTCGCGGAACACTTCGGCGGAACCGGTGTCGATGTAAGTGGTCGGCAGGTTGGAGAGGTTGGCGGCCAGCGCGGGCGAGACGTAGGCGGGTACCTCATCGCCGGTGAGGTCGCCGAGGACGGCGCGCCATCCGAACTCGTTCATCTCACGGGTCCAGACGCCGGGCCCGCCGGAGTACTGGCGGCTCGAGGTGCTGGTGTTGCGGTGGTCGAGCATGGGGCAGATCAGCATCTGCGCGGCGATCACCGGCGTATTGAGGTCGCGGGCCAGCAGGGTGACGCCGGCGGCGAGGCCGCCGCCCGCGCTGGCGCCGGCGACGACGATCCGGGCCGGGTCGACGCCCAGTTCTTCCGCGTGTTCGACGATCCAGAGCAGTCCTCGGTAGCAGTCGTCGACGAGGGCGGTGCCGGTGGCCTCGGGGGCGAGCCGGTAGTCCACGGAGACCACGACCGCGCCGAACTGGTCGAGCCACTCCAGGGGGATGTCGATCTGCGAGAAGCGGTCGCCCATGACCATCCCACCGCCGTGCATCCAGTAGATGCAGGGTGCGGCGGTCGTGCGGTCGCTGTTCGCGGGGGTGAAGACCGACAAGGGGATCGGGGATCCGTCCTCGGCGGACACGGAGATCTCGCGCCGGGCGACCTGCCGGTGTGCGAGCAGGGGTTCGAGGGGCGTCGAGGGGAGTTGGCGCAGTTGGGCGAGTATTTCCGGGCCGAGCTGTGACATCAGGGGCATATCGGCCAGGAGTTCACGCAGTTCGGGGTCCAGGGCGGGGCGTGCTGTGGTCATGGCCGTCGGCCTTTCGTGGGGAGGTGCGGGGCGGTCGGAGGATGAGGATGGAGGCGTGCCGGCAGGCGTCGAGGCGGCGGGCCGGGCCCTCGGTGCGGGGTTCAGAAGGCGGCCTTGCCGCGGACCGGGACGTAGTCGGTGTACTCGGGATCCTTGGCCAGCATCCCGGCGAACTGCGCCACGATGGCCTGGGCGGCCTCGCGGGCGAAGATCCGGTGGTGGTCCTCCTCGCTGGTCCAGCCTTCGGTGACGTGGACGACGTCGGGGTCGGACGCGGAACGGGAGACGAGGTAGACGACGCAGTGTTCGCTCGCGCCGGGGCTGCCCTCGTTCAGACCGGTCAGCAGCAGCTCGACCAGTCGGTCGCCCATCCGGGGCTTTGCGGTCAGCGTGGCGTTGAAGCCGTAGTTGGCGATCATGGCTGCCTTCTTCGTCAGTGATGGAGTGCGGTGGTTCCATTCAACTCGCTTGACCTGCACAAACGTTAGAACGATCCTCGCTTCTCCTTGCACGATCCTCGCGAGCACGAGAGCCGTCGCGCGCAGTGGTGCTGCAATGGGCGCATGCAACTCGAAGAGCTCCGCACCCTGCTGGACCGCCATGCCCGCCCCGACTGGACCACCGCCATCGACGGTGTCCTGATCTCCAAGGTCGACCAGGCGGATCCGCCGGCGCCCTCCATGTCCGGCACCGTGCTGGCGGTCATCGCCCAGGGCGCCAAACGCCTCGCGCTGGGCGAGAGGGTCTACGAGTACGGCGCCGGACAGTACCTCGTCGCATCCGTCGACCTGCCCGTCACGGGACAGTTCACCCAGGCCGGCCCCGAACGGCCGGCCCTCGGCTTCGGCCTCACGCTGCAACCCTCCGCCATCGCCGAACTGCTGCTGCAGGGCGGCCCCGCAGACACCCCCCGCACGGGCACAGGCGCACCGCCTGCCATCGCCGTCAGCGACGCCTCACCGGCACTGCTCGACGCGGTGATCCGGCTCCTGCGCCTGCTCGACCAGCCCCGCGACCGCGCCGTGCTCGCGCCGCTGGTCAAACGCGAGATCCTGTGGCGTGTGATCACAGGCGAGCAAGGCGCGACAGTACGCCACCTCGGACTCGCCGACAGCGGACTGAGCCACATCTCCCGAGCCGTACGCTGGATCCGCGAACACTACGCACAGCCCTTCCGCGTAGAGGACGTGGCGCACCTGTCCGGCATGAGCGTCTCCGCCTTCTACCGCAACTTCCAGGCGGTGACCGCGATGAGCCCCATCCAGTTCCAGAAACAGATCCGGCTCCAGGAAGCCCGTCTGCTGCTCGCCACCCACCCCGGCGACGTCACAGGAGTCGGCCAACGCGTCGGCTACGACAACCCGTCCCAATTCAGTCGCGAATACCGCCGCCGGTTCGGCGCACCCCCGAGCCAGGACGCGGCCCGCCTACGACACACCGCCACACGCAGCCCAGCCGGCGTCTTGACTTGAGCGGGCTGGGCCATCCACAGAGAAGCACGCAAGGAGAAGCAAGGACCCGCCTGTCTCCGTCGCCAGATCCGCTTGCTCGGCTACGACCAGGGCGTACAGCCGGTCCAGCGGCGCCGAGCAGGGGAACGGGCCGGCATCCAGCTCAAGGTGCTCGGCCAGCACCACCTCGGTCCATGCCGTGGACAGCGCCAAGCGTCTCAACTGCGCCAGCTCCAGCAGCGGGCCGCACGAGGGCCACGCCCGACGAACCGGCGACCGGGCGACCCGGCGACCGGCGACCGGCGACCGGCGACCGACGACCACGCGGAGCCGAACCGCGTGTTCAGTCCGAGTTGGCCCACAGCAGCAGTCCCGGCCCATCCGGTGTGATCACCGGCACCCAAGCCTCATCCGTGTCACGGATCCGGTTCTCGTCCAGCCTCAAGGAGTGCAGTTCCTCGGTGTACCCGTCGGATGCCCAGCGCGGCCGGCGCAGGGCGTACGTCGTCGTAGAGGTCCGCCTCATCGAGGTACTCCCCTCGACCGGCTTCTTCGCGGGCTTGACGCTCGGCTGGAATGTCGATGCCCGGGCGGATGAGGCGTAACGCTTCAGAGTTGTCCTGGCCCTGAGCCGTGTCACGCTCCGGTCCTGCCGCCCGAGGTGGACTCGCGAGCGGCACACAGCAGCCCGTGCCGCAGGACACCGGGGCGAGGGCGGTACAGGGGACGGCTCCGCCTCCTACCGTGGCGGCGTGGTCACCAGTGCACTTCGTCATGGCGTAGGGTGGTGTTCATCGCCGCGGGGTGGAGCAGCTCGGTAGCTCGCTGGGCTCATAACCCAGAGGTCGCAGGTTCAAATCCTGTCCCCGCTACTGGATGACGCAGGGCCCGGATCCACATGGATCCGGGCCCTGCGTCCGTCGCAGCCGACGGGCTCTCAAAAGCGACCGAGGCTCGACAGTGGGCGGCATCGGTCGTCCCGTCATGGCAGTCACAGGCGCCGGACGTTTCGCGGGTCCACCATCGCCATCGGCACTGACAGAGACCCATGCAATCAGTTTCGGCCGCGATCTATGCCAGTGGCTGGTTTGTGATGCATGGTGTGCGTACGGGATCTCCTCACCCCCCGGACGGAGAATCCCTCTGCTGGGCCCTGCCCGTCCGCTGCGAACGGGCGGGGCCCGCCGCGCCTCCCGGCTCCCCACGGGAGGCATGCGGCTGTCCGAAGCCATGCCGACGAGGTGGCCTCACCCCCCTCGACGAGGCGTCGAACAGGGCCACCTGCCGGACAGGCGGAAAGCGGCCCCGCGCGAGGCGCCCCGGGGCAGAGCTTCCTGGAGCGTCGTAGCGCGGCGATCCGGGCCACCGCGCAGCGGGGCTCGTCAATTCATGACCTGAATGATCAAGAGTCTTGTGCTACCGGGGTGGCCCTCCTCACGCGGCGAACGGTAGGTCTTGTTCGGCCCAGACGACTTTGCCGACCGGCGCCGAGCGCGTACCCCATCGGCGGGACATCTGGGCGACCAGGGCGAGGCCGCGGCCGTTCTCGTCGACGGTGCGTGCGCGGCGCGGTCGCGGGGAGCTGGCGTCGGTGTCGGACACTTCACAGGTCAGGACCTGGTGACGTTTCAGGCGCAGGCTGATGGGGCCGGTGCTGTGGCGGACGGCGTTGGTGACCAGTTCGCTGACGATCAGTTTGGTGGAGTCCTCAAGGCTGTCCAGGCCCCATTGGTTCAGCTGGAAGGCCGCCAGATTCCGGGCTTGGCGGACGGTGGTCTCGTCGCTGGGCAGTGTCCAGGAGGCGATCTGACCGGCGCTGAGGGAGCGGGTCCGGACCAGGAGCAGCGTGACGTCGTCGCATGCCCCAAGGCCGAACAGCGGCTGTGTGGCGAGGTCGCAGAGGTCTTCCAGAGAACATCCGGGTTGGGCGAGGGAGGCGCCCAGGCGGTGCATTCCCTCGTCGATGTCGTGGTCGCGGGTCTCGATGAGGCCGTCGGTGTACAGGGCGATGAGGCTTCCCTCGGGCAGTTCGAATTCCACGGACTCGAAGGGGTCACCCAGTCCGATGCCCAGCGGGGTTCCGGGGGGAAGGTCAGGGAAGGTGACACAGCCCTGGGGGTCGATGATCGCGGGCGGGGGGTGTCCGGCCCGCGCCATCGTGCACCGGCGCGTGGCCGGGTCGTACACGGCGTACACACAGGTGGCCCCCACCACCGCGGGGCCCGCCGGGGTATCGGCGTGTTCCTCGCCCAGGCGCTGGACCGTGTCGTCGAGGCGGGCCAGCAGTTCGTCGGGGGGAAGATCCATGTCGGCGAGCGTGTGCACGGCGGTGCGGAGCCGGCCCATGGTCGCGGCGGCGTGCAGGCCGTGGCCCACGACGTCGCCGACGACGAGAGCCACGCGGGCACCGGACAGCGGGATCACATCGAACCAGTCGCCTCCGACACCGTGGTCCATGTCGGCGGGCAGGTAGCGCGCGGCCGCGTCGACCGCCGTACCGCCCGTCAAACGGGGCGGGAGCAGGTTGCGTTGGAGCGCGAGCGCCGCGGTGTGCTCGCGGGCGTACTGGCGGGCGTTGTCCAATGACTGTGCGGCGCGGCTGACGAGTTCTTCGGCCAGGAGCAGATCGTTCTCCTGAAACGGCACGGGATCCTCGGTGCGGACGAACAACGCCATGCCCAGCAGGGCGCGCCGGGTGCGGATGGGTACGATCATCAGCGAGTGGGCGCCATGCCGGCGGATCCTCTCCGCCAGCGCCGGGGTCTGCTCGATCCACGCGCCCGGTGCGACGTCCAGGACCGGCTCCAGGTGGGACCTGCCGGTGCGCAGGACGTCGCTGATGGGTGCGTCGTCAGGCACTTGGATCGGCTCACCGCGTACCCACGGGGATTCCGGGACCCCCTGGTGGATCGACGCAAGGCCGGCCCGCCGGAACACAGGACGGCGCTCACCCAGTGGCCCCATGCGGACCGGAGTCCCCTCGCCGAACGAGACCGACTGCTCCAGGTCCACGGCGACGTAGTCGGCGAGCAGGGGCACGGCGACGTCGGCCAGTTCCTGGCTCGCCTGCATCACGTCCAGGGTGCTGCCGAAGCGCGTACTGGCCTCGCCGAGGACAGCGAGGCGCTCGAGCACCCGCCGGCTCTCCGTGACATCGACGCTGATGACACACACCCCCAGCGCCTGGCCGTCGGCGTCCAAGAGGCAGTGGCACGAAGCCGCGAAGGGGTGCTCCTGACCCAGGTTCGTCGGCAGCCACGTCCGGTACTCGTGGACTTTGGTGGTACCGCTCTGCAGTACCTGCCGCATCATCGCCTCAAGCACTTCGACTTTGGCACCGGACAGCGCATCGGTGAACCGCTGTCCGAGCCGTCGGTCACGGGGAACGCCGTCGTGGTTCTCCATCACGTCGTTCACGAAGGTGCACCGCAGCTGCCGGTCACGAATGGAGACGGCGATCGGCGCACGTGCGAGTTGCGAGCCCCTTACCGATCCGTTCGTCGCCTCCCCGGACAGCGCGCCGGCATCGGTCACGGACGCGAGCCACCCCGTGGTTCCGTCCTGCCCGTGCAGCACTGTGAACCGCAGGCAGACATTGAGCACGCGACCGTCCCGGTGGCGCATCGCCGAGGCGCCCGACCAGCCGTACTGGGCACGGCACCGCTCGACGAACGCCGACGTCGTCTCCGCATCCCCGAAACACGGCACCACGAGTGCGGCTGACCTGCCCACCACGTCCCCGGCGGCATACCCGACAAGCTGCTCGGCGGCCTGCGTCCACGCGACTACCGTCCCCTGCTCGTCGAGCAGCGCGATCGCCAGGTCGGGCATGTCGGATGTGTTCAACTGCTTACCGAGTGCCACTGCGGCGGCGGGCATGGTCATCGTCATCGGGTCGCTGTCCTCGGATGGCTGACGGATGGGCGGTATCGTCATCGAAGGGCGATTTGCGCTTCTTGCCTGAAGGACCAGACAGCGCCCTGGTTTGTGACAGCCGCGGCCGTGACGGATGCCACTGGGTGGCTTACGGGGAGGGCCGACCGGGGATCGCGTCATGACCAAGCGGGGCGGGCGGCCGGCCGGCCGAGGAATGAAAAGTCGAGAGCGGACTCCGCTTCTCGCCCGGCGGCCACCTCGGACATCAAGCCGGTGGATGCCCGGCACCGCAGGCCTTTCACCTGGGATGATCACCGTGGGCGCGGTCGTCGTCCGGATCACGGAACTCGATGCCACGGACCCGAGGCGACCCCAGAGGGAGGGAAGCCTGGTCGCTGAGGCCCTCAGACAGCCATGGTGCGCGTGGCCGCGTCGACCGGGGCGGTCCTTGAATGGGCCGTGCTCGCCGATCGGCTGCCGTGGGCTCTGCAGCAGGGCGTGTGAAGGTCTGATGATCAGTCCCGCTGCCCGCCCATCTCCGACGCGTAGCGCCGCCTTCGAGCCGTACTCGGATGAGAGCCCGCAGTCGTTGCAACCGACGTGATCGATCGGCGTACGGTGGGAAGCCGTGAGCTCGCGCATGTCGGCTGTCGAAGTGACGTACCGACCCGACCAAGCCGGTGAATGGAGAACGGGTGGAGAACGAGCGGAGCCGCCCTGATTCGGCGGACCTCGTCGTAGCCGGATGCGGCTGGCTCTTGATCGTGACCATCATCGCCCTGCCCGGGCTTGCCCTGAACGATGGACCGCTGACCGCGTACCTGGTGGTCGTGGGCGGCGTGATCGGGTTCCTGTGGGCCCGCAGGAGATTCCGCCGCTGAGCGGTCCACCAATGAGCGCGCGCTGCGGACCGCACCGCCGCTGCCGCCGGAGACTGGGGCGCCTACGCCACTGACGTCAGCCGGCAGCCGGTCAGGACAGATCAGCGCCCAGCATCGAATACATGAACATGTCCCGGCGCTCCTCACCCAGCTGCTGCCAACTGCGGAGCAAGCCCTCACGCCGGAACCCGACGCGCTCAGCCGTTCGCACGGAGGCGGTATTCCACGGCTCGACATACAGCTGAAGACGGTGAATCCGCAGGTCATCGAAGGCCCAGCGGACAACCCCGGAGAGGGCTTCCGCCGCAACCCCTTGGCCGCGAGCCGGCCCAGCCAGCCAGTACCCCAGGGATGCTCGTCCCTCGCCCCGGTCCTTCAGCCAGAGTCCGACCATTCCGAGCGGGCGCCCGTCCTCGGTCCGCGCGATGACGAACGGATACCCGCTGCCAGTAGACGCTCGCTCCCATTGCCGTCGGATGAAGGCTTCGCCCGACTCCTGCGAGTACGTCGCGGGAACGGTCGTGATCAGTGGGATGTAGTCATCGCTCGATGCTTCCCGCACGAGAGGCAGATCGCCGAGCTCCCAAGGACGAAGCAGGAACCTGTCTCCCGCGGCCAAGCGCGGAACCTCCAAGGGCTGAACCATGATCGCATCCTGCCGCGATCACCTTCGAGACGCACCCCATTTCACTGTCGAGATCAGGGGTATTGGGGCACTTCCAATACCCCACTCCACGCACTGGCGGTCTTCCAGGACGACCTGGTGCGGTGCCTACTGCGGCTTCCTCGACCGGCGCCGGGCTGACCGCCCACAAGACGAGTACCGCGAGCCCGCCAGGCATGAGTGGCACGACTGCCAGCTGTACTTCGAGCTCCGCCAGGTATCACTGGGCATCTGCGGCCACCCCCATCTGCTCGGCCTCGGCATGCCCTCCCCCCGACAGAACCCGGCGGTGAGGCGGTCGAAAACCAGTGGAGCGGCGCCGCTGTGCGCCATTACCGTGCTGCCGAACCAAGTCGTCTGGGTAAGGACGTGCCCTTGTACACCCTGTGAGACCTCCCGAGCGCTGAATCGTCGCGCGTCGCGCTTGTGCGCCGCGCTCCTTTTTGCTGCGGACTTCTCACTGAAACCGGTGTACTTCTGTGCTCGAAAACTGGGTGGTCATGCCCACCTGCCTGCCGACCGTTCTCCGCCGTTGCCACGCGTGCGCGTCCGAGACCTTCCGGGCAAGCGGAAAATTTCGCGTCAACGCAAACCACAAGCTCATCGACGCCTGGCTCCTCGTGCTCTGTACCGCTTGCGGGGAAACGGCGAAGCTCACGGTCCTGGAGCGGACGAATGTGCGCTCCGTACGGCCAGAACTGCTGGACCGGCTGCATGACAACGACCTTGGCCTGACAGCGGAGTTGCTCCAGGATCCGGTCGTGCGGCGCCGCAATCGCGTCGCCCTCGACTGGGACAACGCCTGGCGCCTCGACACCGGCGGATCGGATCACCTGGACCGCGAGGTGATCGACGTATCGGTCCGCTTCGCGGCGCGGATCCCTGTCCGGCCGGTCCGACTGATCGCCGAAGGATGCGGTCTCGCGCGGGCCGAGGTCGAGAGACTGATCGGGAAGGGGCAAGTCGTTTCGGCAGTCCGGCTGAGCGGCAAGCTCTCCGGCGACTTCACCTTCACGCTCAAGCGCTGAACCTCGGGACCGGCGGCCTGTCCGGCAAGATCCGCCGGACAGGCACTCGCCCCGTCCGCCTTCGTCCACCACCACGTACTTCAACACGGAGGTAGGTGGACGTGGGGCGTTCGACCTCGCCCTCGCCCTCGCCCTCGACCTCGACCTCGACGTCATGGCAGCGTTCGCGAAGTGCTCGGGCAAGGCGGCCGTCTCATGATCGGTGGAGGCACGAGAGCGGGGGCCGGCTGGTTGTCCCGGCCGGCCCCCGCTCCCTCGTGCGGACGCGCGTGTCAGCGCACGTCGACGTAGACGGCGGTGCCGTCGCTGTCGAAGTGCGTGGCGTCACCGAAGTACTGGATCAGCCACTTGCCGTCGGCGGTGGGCTTGCCCTTGAGGGTGGCCGTGCCCGTCGAACTCGTGGTGCCCGAGGCGACGTACGTCCACTTCGTCGAGCCCTTCTTCTGGAAGAACAGCTCGACGTGCCGGCCCTTGTACGGCCGCCACGTGCCGGACACGTACTCCTTCAGCGCGCCGGTGAACGTGACGCCGGTCCCCTTCTTGACCTTCGTGGAGGACGCCTTGAGCGAGTACATCCGGGTGTTGACTCGGGTCAGCCGGACCGGGGCGGTGGTGCTTTCCGCCAGCCTGTCGCTGGTGAGGTGGTGAACCCGGTAGTAGCCGTCGACGTAGCCCCACGCGGAAAGCGTGAAGTCACCGTAATAACCGGACTTGGCGGTGGTCAGGCTCTTCCAGCCGGTGCGGCCGTCGGCCGAGTACTCCAGGCGCACGGACTCCGCGTCGGTCGAGTCGTCGCTGTACGCGCGCTGCAGTTGGCCGGTGACCTTGACCAGCCCACTGGCCGCGATGGACGACTTCACCTTGCGAAGCAGGGACTCCTCGGGCACGACCAGGGAGCCCGTGGCGGGGGTCGCGGAGAGGTACATGTCGGCGGGGCCGACCGACCATCCGTCGACTCCCAGGCCCGCAGGGGGGTTCAGCACCGCCGAGAAGTGCCCGGTCGCGTCCGTGGTGGCGGTGAGCGCCTGCGAATCCCTGCCGAAGTAGCGCAGGTTGACCCGCACCGGGATGCCCGCCAGACCGGCCGTGTCAGGGCCTCCGCCGGTGCTCACGGTGCCGGTGACGGTGACCTTCTGGCCGGGCAGCACGCGGGTGAGGTCCGCGGTGGCCGTCACGGACACCTTCGTCGGGGAGATCGACGGACGGCCGAACGCGGTGGCCTTGCCGTGCACCTGGCCGCTGTCCTCCGTGAACCGGGCCGTGAAGTTGGCCCAGTTCGCCAGGTCGAGGTCCTCGGTGGTGAACCGGCCCTCGGCGTCGGTGACAGCCGTGAAGGTGTCGTCCGGCCGCGGCCTGCCCCCGTCGTAGGCCCGGGTCACCTCGACCGTACGGCCCTCGATCGGCACGCGATCGCCGGTGCCGGGCTCGATGCCGACCAGGCGGTCCGTGGCCCCCAGACTGCGCCGGTCATAGGTCGGCAGACGCGTGAACTCCAGTCGTTCCGCGCCGTCCGCGTCGATCAGGGCGGGCGTCAGGGTGAAGTCCAGCGTTCCCGCCTCGCTGCGGGTCGTGGTGTGGCCCTGGTCGTCGGTGGCGCTGACATCGATGGCGTAGGCGCCGAGATGAGGCATCGTCCCACCGTCCTCGACCAGCTTCAGCGCGGCGTCGGCGGGCACCTCCCAGGTCGAGCCCGTCCTGGTCAGCGCCGGCACCTCGGCGACCACCGTGTCGCCGGCCCGGACGCGGGCGGAGACGGACGTCACGGCGGCGCCCGGAGCGTCCGTCCACGCGGTGACGGTGAAGATCCCGCGGTTCCACGCGGTGCGAGCCGCGCCGATGCCGACCGGACCCGCGTCGTCGGCCAGGGCAGGCGCCGCGGTCAGCAGGGAGGCGACCACCGCGATGGCGGCGGCCAGAGTGAGAGAGCTGCGCTCAGCGGGCATCGACGTACTCCGTCCTCGACTCGCTGTAGAAGTGCTTGGAGTCGGCCGCGAGGTAGGCGCCCCACGTGGCGTCCTCGTACGCCTTGGTCTTGAGGCTGAAGCGGCCGGCGGAGTCGGTCTTCCCCTTGACCACCCAGTACCAGTTGCTGTCACCCTTGGGCTTGAGGACGAGCACGATTGTTCCGCCCTTGTAGTTCTTCCAGGTGCTGCCGGACTTGTACTGCAGCGTGCCCTTGGCGGTCAGCGAGGCGTTGCGGTACGGCCGGTTGGGCGTCATGTCGAACGACACGATGCGGGTCTCGATCCGACTGCGGTTGAACGTGGCCGAGTTGACGGGGAGCAGGGTGTAACTCTCGCCGTGCGTCAGCCGGTAGTAGCCCGTGGGGCGGCCGAGCGTGCTGATGGTGAACGGGCAGTAGCCCGAGGTGCCGCCCTCCGCCTTGACCGAGGCGAGGCTCTGCCAGCCGTCACGGCCGTTCTTCGAGTACTGCAGTGTCACCGTCTGATCCGTGCAGATCCACTCCGGCTTCAGCCGGCCCTTGACGGTGATGGTGCGGTAGGCGTCCAGGCTGGCGCTGAGGTTCGTGATCTGACCCGTCCTCGGCACGGTGACGTCGTCGCGGAACGGGTCGGCGGTGTCCGCCAGGTACTCGGAGGGCCGCACATAAGTGAAGTGGCTGGTGGTGTAGTTGGGCTTCGCGTCGTACGAGAACGTTCCGTCCGCGCCGGCGGTGCCGCTGCCGATGACGTCGGTGACCGTGTGGTTCCAGGTGTCGGGCGCACGCAGAGTGGTCACGACCGGCGCGCCCTCGAAGGGCACCCAGCCGTTGGGCGTGAACCGCTGGACGGTGCCGGTGACCTTGAAGGTCTTCCCGGCGTAGACCCGCTCCTTGTCGGCCTGGGCGCTGATCCGGTACCGCGTCTTGGCGACGTCGAGATCCGGAATGGCGTCGGCGACACCTGGATCGGTGTCGGCCTCCGGGGCGACGACGGTGGCGGTGCCGTTCTGGAACGTACCGCCGGGGGTGACGGCCAGTGCGAAGGCGCCGGACTCGTCGGTGACGACCGTCTGCGACGCGTCGGTCCAGGAACCGTCCCGGTGGGAGTCCCAGGCGATCCTCACCTGGGTACCGGCCCGGGCCGGCCCGGTCACGCCCGTCGCGGGGTCGAAGGTGGTGACCGAACCGCTGAGCGTCGCGTCGCGGTGGTCGAAGTCGGTGTACGCGCGGTCGAAGCCGACCTTGGCGACACCGGTGTGCAGCCGGTAGCCGAACAGTCCGGCCGCTCCGTGCTCGGCGCCGCTCCAGTGCTGGACGGTGCCGCCGGGCAGCCGGTAGTCGACGTCGACCGGGTAGTCGCCGTAGCCGGCGCCCCCGGGCAGGCGCAGCGGCTCGTCCGTGGTCCAGCCGTGTTCCCAGCTGTACGACATCTCGTCGGTCGAGGCGAGCACGGGAGCGTCCGGCTGGGCCGGGTCGCGGACGCTCACCTTCACCCACAGCGCCTGGCCGCCGTCCGGCAGGGCCACGGACAGCATGCCGTCGTCTCCGGTGGACAGACCGGTCACGGTCACCGGGTCGGCGAAGGCAGGCGCCGCGGCCAGCGACACGGCCGTGAGGCCGGTCGTGAGAAGGACGGCCGCGCTACGAAAGACGGCAGCCCGATGTGCGCGCGAAATGCGCATGCAGGACCCCCCACAGGTCATAAGAGTGCGTCGGCCTGATCTGATCAAGACCGAATGCCGAAGGCTAACCCACCTGTGTGCCGGCTGTGAGGGAGGGGCCTCGTGAGGTCAGGGGCCGATTCCTCCTCGAGCCCATCAACGGGGTGGCGCGCCTGACGCCCCAGCCGACCCCCGGCGGTGGCGCGGCGCCCGCGTGCCGTTCCGCGCCGTCCGCCGGGCGTCTCACGCAGGCTGAGCGGCGGCCGCGTCAAGTGCTTCCCTGGCCGCCGCCACGGCCGCCGCCCGGTCCTGCGCCACGAGCCCGATGCGGGTGCGCCGGTCCAGGAGATCGGCCTCGTCCAGAGCGCCCTCGTGCAGGGCGGCCCACAACAGGGCTCCACGTGTGACGGGGTTCCCCGGCACCACGGGCTCGTTCAGATGGGGGTCGCGGGTGCCCAGAGCGTGCACGGCGGGTGCCTCGGTGCCGTAGCGGCGGACGAGGTGAGCGGGTGCCGCGAGCACGCCGAGCCGGTGCGGGGCGGCGGCTCCGACCAGGGGCAGGGACGCGGTGGTCGAGGCGCCCACGCGCAGGCCGCGGGCCGCGACCGCCGCGTCGACGGCGTCCTGTGCCATGCGCCGATAGGTGGTGAGTTTGCCTCCGACGACGGTGACCACCCCTTCGCCGGAGGTGAGGACGGCGTGCCGGCGCGAGATGTCGGAGGTACGGGTGGTGTCCGCCGACCGGGTCGGCACGGTGTCCAGCAGCGGACGCAGTCCCGCGAAGGCACCGATGACGTCCTGACGCCTGACCGGTGTGTGCAGGGCGGAGCCCAGGACGTCCAGCAGGAACCCGATGTCCGACTCGGGCACCTCGGGCACGTCCGGTATGTCACCGTCGACGGGCTCGTCGGTCAGCCCGACGTACACGCGCCCGTCGTCCTGCGGGAGCACGAGGACGAATCGGTTGGTCTCCCCCGGAATCGGTATGTGCAGGCCTGCGGGCAGCGGTCCGAGCAGGTCGGCGCGCAGCACCAGATGGGTGCCGCGCGAGGGGCGGATACGGATGCCCTCGACCAGATCGCCCGCCCATACGCCGGATGCGTTGATGACCGCGCGGGCCCTGATCTCGCCGTGTTCTCCGGTGAGTTCGTCGCGGACGCGGGCGGTGCTCCCGCTGAGCTCCAGGGCCCTGACCCTGGTGAGGATCTTCGCGCCGTGGGCCGCGGCGCTGCGGGCGAGCGCGGTGACCAGGCGGGCGTCGTCGGTGACCCGGCCGTCCCAGGACAGCAGGCCGCCGCGCAGGCTGCCGGGGCGTACGGACGGGGTCAGGTGCTGGGCTTCCACGGCGGAGAGGCGGCGCGGCGCGGGCAGGGTGGCACGGGAGGTGCGGGCCGCCAGACGCAGGGCGTCCCCGGCCCGGAAGCCGGCCCAGGCCAGGGACGCCTGGCCTCGTGACACCGAAGGCGTCAGGGGCAGGACGAAGGGCTGGGCGCGCACCAGGTGAGGGGCGGTGCGTTCCATGAGGACGCCGCGTTCGACAGCGCTTTCGTGGGCGACGTCGAGCTGCCCCGAAGCCAAGTAGCGCAGTCCGCCGTGGATGAGTTTGGAACTCCAGCGCGATGTGCCGAAGGCGAGGTCGTGGGCGTCGACGGCGACGACGCTGAGGCCGCGCGCGGCGGCGTCCAGCGCGACCCCGGCGCCGGTGGCGCCGAGCCCGACGACCAGGACGTCCACCACGTCGGCGTCGACGGCTTCGGCCAGTTCGCGGCGCCGGCGGGTGGCGGAGAGCGACGATCCGGAGGCGGGGGCGGCCGAGCCGGACGGACTGCTGGTGGGGCTCACGGTTTGAGGGTCCTCTCCAGAAGGGTGCGCAGTTCGTCGAGGAAGGCGGACCCGTCGAGTTCGGGGTCGTCCTCGTCGGTCATGGTCCGCAGCGACAGGGTGAAGGACTGGACAACGAGCAGTACCGCGCGGGCCTGCCGGTCCGTGTGTGTCCGCCGCACCGACCCGTCGGCGTGCCCCTCCGCCAGGGCGTCGGCGAGCAGGCCCAACAGGGCTTCCTGGCTGGCTCCCCGGCGGTCCAGGACGTAGGTCAGCAGGAGTTCGGGGTCGACGTCGATGATCTTGCGGAAGAGCGGGTGGGCCCGGAACGCCTCGACTCCGGCCACCAGGCCGTCCACGATCAGGCCGCGCATGTCCCGGCCGGGCCGGCGCTGCGGCATCGCGCGGCCGGCCACGTCGATCCACTCGCGCGTCATCAGATCGCCCACCAGTGAGCGCACGTCGGGCCAGCGGCGGTAGAGCGTCATCCGTGAGACGCCGGCGCGGCGGGCGACGTCGGTGAGGGTGGTGCGCCGGACGCCGAACGCCAGCACGCAGTCGCGTGCCGCGTCGAGGACGGGATCATTGTCCGAGTGCTTGTGACGAATAAGCGCCATGTGTAACAGTGTAACGCCCTGTGCGGCCGTGCGGGAGACGGCGCGTCGCCAACCGACCGATGAGGACAAAGCGTTCATGGACATGCTGTGGAGTGGCTGGGGCGACCCCGCCAAGGCGGCACCGCTGCCCGACTCGGTGACCGCGCTGCTGCGGGATCTGCTCGGCGTCAAGCCGCGGGACACCGGCACACACACTCTTGAGGAGATCTCCCTCCCCGAGCCCCCGTTGGAAGCCGCCGCCCTGCGCGCGCTGGCGGAAGCCGTCGGCGGCGAGGCCCACGTGAGCACCGACGCGGAGAGCCGGATCAGACACACGCGCGGCAAGTCCACGCCGGACCTGTTGAAGATCCGTGCCGGAGACGTCGTGGACGCCCCGGCGGCCGTCGTCCTGCCCGCCACCCACAGCGAGGTCCTCGCCGTGCTGCGGGTGTGCGCCGAGCACGGCCTCGCGGTCGTCCCGTTCGGAGGCGGTACGTCCGTCGTCGGCGGCCTCGCGCCCGAGCGCCGCATCTTCGTCGCCCTGGACCTGCGCCGTATGAACGCCCTGGTCGACATCGACCCCGTCTCACGGACCGCCACCCTCCAGCCGGGCCTTCGCGCACCCGAGGCGGAGGCGCTCCTGGCCGAGCACGGGTTCACCCTCGGGCACTTCCCCCAGTCCTACGAGTGGGCGACCATCGGCGGATTCGCAGCCGCCCGTTCCAGCGGACAGGCCTCCGCCGGATACGGCCGCTTCGACGAGATGGTCCTCGGCCTCACCGTCGCGACCCCCGAAGGCACCCTGGACGCGGGACGCGCGCCGCGCTCGGCGGCCGGCCCCGATCTGCGGCAGCTGATCCTCGGCTCCGAGGGAGCCTTCGGTGTCATCACCGCCGTCACGGTACGTATCAGGCCCCTCCCGCAGACCCGTATCTACGAAGGGTGGCGCTTCGCCTCCTTCGAGCAGGGCGCCACCGCCCTGCGCCGGCTCGCCCAGGACGGCCCGCGTCCCACGGTGCTGCGACTGTCCGACGAGACGGAGACCTTCGTCGGTCTGGCCCAGCCCGACGCCATCGGTTCGGCCGAGACGCCGACGAACGCCGGATGCACGGCGATCGCCGGATACGAGGGGACCGAGGAGGACACGGCGAGCCGCCGCGAGCAGGCCGCCGCGGTGCTGCGCGCCGCGGGAGGCACCTTCCTGGGAGCGGAGCCCGGCGACCGCTGGGCACACGGCCGCTATGCGGCGCCGTACCTGCGGGACTCCCTGCTCGACGCCGGCGCCTTCGTCGAGACCCTGGAGACGGCGACCTTCTGGTCGCGTGTTCCCGAGCTCTACGCGGCCGTGCGCACCGCACTGACCGACACCCTCTCCGAGGCAGGCACCCCGCCGCTGGTGATGTGCCACATCTCGCACGTGTACGAGAACGGTGCCTCGCTGTACTTCACCGTGGTCAGCGCACAGGGCCAGGACGCCGTGGCCCACTGGGCACCGGCCAAGTCCGCCGCGAACGAGGCCGTGCTGAACGCGGGCGGTACGATCAGCCACCACCACGGAGTGGGCACCGATCACCGCGACTGGTACGTGCGGGAAGCCGGGCAGCTGGGTGTCGAGGCACTGCGCGCCGTCAAGCGGCGGCTGGACCCCGACGGCCTTCTCAATCCTGGGGTGCTGCTGCCCGTGGAATGACTCCCCGCGCAGACCCCCGGTCGCCGTCCGGCCGCCGGTCCGCCCTCGGGCTCCGGTCGCCCACCGGGGCCGCTCCCGACTCCGCCCCACGTTCCGCCCCACGTTCCGTCCCACCGTCACCGCCCGGAGGCACATCGATGCGACAGTTCACCGCCGTCGTCAATCCCACTGCGGGCGACTCAGCCGGAGCGGCGGCGCTGCTCCAGGTCGCCCGTCTGCTGCGGGAGGCCGGAGCGGGACTGGACACCGAGTACAGCCGCAGCCTCGTCCACGCCCAGGAGCTGGCACGCCGGGCCGGGGAGCAGGGCCGGGTCGTACTCGCGGTCGGCGGCGACGGCATGGCCGGGAGCATAGGCGGCGCCCTCAGCGGTACGGACGCCGTGGTGGGCCTGGTGCCCGCGGGCCGCGGCAACGACTTCGCCCGGGCTCTCGGCCTGCCCACCGACGCGGCAGACCTGGCCCGTGTCCTGCTCGACAGCGAGCCGCGGCGCGTGGACACCATCGAGGTCGAGTCGGCTGTTCACCCGCGCACCGTGGTGCTGGGCAGCGTGTACGCGGGTGTCGACGCGCTCGCCAACCGGCATGCCAACCAGTCGCGCCTGCTGCGTGGGGCCGCCTCGTACTACGCCGGCGGGCTGCGTGCCGTCGCCGGCTGGCGCCCGGCGTCCTACCGGGTCACCGTCGACGGGGAGGAGCACCCGCACCGCGGATACACCGTCGTGGCCGCCAACTCCGCCTACTACGGCTCCGGCCGCATCGTCGCCCCGTCCGCCCGCGTGGACGACGGCATGCTGGACGTCGTCATGATCCGCGAGGCCCCCCGCCGCCTGTTCTTCACGCTGATGAACGAACTCAAGACCGGCACCCACGTCGAGCGGCCCGAGGTCGTCGTCCTGCGGGGCAGGGAGATCCACATCGAGGCCGACCGGCCGGTGCCCTACGGCGCCGACGGAGAGGTCGATGCCGTCCTGCCCGTCACCGCCCGGGTGCGGCCGGGCGACCTGGCCATGCTGTTCTGAGCGACGATCACCGTGCCCGCCCACTCCGGGCGGAGGCTGGTGAACGCGGGCGGCGGCCGACGTGGATCGGCCGCCGCCCGGTTCTCTCAGTGCTTGCGGCGGGGCTGGTCGGCGCGGCTCTTGGCCGAGGCGACCGTGGGGTCCAGGTCCTTGAAGCCCTTGGTGTAGGAACCCACCGAGATTCCCCGGACCTTCCGGGACTGGGCCGGCTGCTGGAACCAGGCGGCCCTGGACGCCGTGGTGAGGATCCTGATGGCGCTGCGCTGTAGGTCGCCCAGGCGCACCGTGTAGGCGTTGGCGGCGGGGTAGTTGCCGGTCAGCGTCACCGTGCAGGAGGTGACGGGAGTGGTCGCGTCGCCGGCTGTGCTGTGCTGCACGTTCGAGACCGTGACAGCAGCCTTCTGGGCGGCGGTCAGGGCGGAGGAGGCGAGCAGGTCCCGCACGGCCTGGTAGGCGTCGTCGACCGAGGTGAACTTCGGATGGGCCGTGTAGGTCTGGTTGTTGATCGCGTCGATGGTGGTGGTGCCGGACAGGGGCGTCTTCGACAGGTCCGTCGAGGAATCGACGGTGGAGGAGACGGAGGTGCTGCCGCCGGCCGCCAGGGTCAGTCCGCCGAGCTGGAAGGTGTAGCTGGTGGAGCCGGTGCTCCTGACGGTGCTGGTGTAGGCGGGCAGGCCGCTCAGCCCTGCTCCGAGTCGGTCAGCCCGACGCTCCTCCGGCCGACCGGGCTCCGATGCCGACGGCGCGGGCAGCCTGGACGGCCGTGAGCGCGACGCCGTTCCTGGTGGCAGGCCCGCGCGTTGTCGGCGCCAGGACGCAACCCAGGGCTTCGACGTCGTCGGGTTGAGTCTGATCTGTGCTCAAGCGAGGCCGACTCCGACAAGATCAAGACGGTTCGCGCGAGCGCCATGCCATGGGAGGGGCTGCGACCTCCCGCCACAGCGCGACACCGTCGCCCCCTCCATCCCGACCCTTGCCTCGCTTATCGAAATTCGATAGATTCCAATCGTAACTCGATGGAGGGATGGGGCATGGGAAACCTGACTGTGCGTGCGCTGCGCGCGGTGCTCGTGGTGGTGCTCGCCGGCACCGTGTTCGTACAGGCATTGTTGGTGTGGGCGTTGGTCAGCGGGAACGACCCGGAGGACGGGTCGCTCCCGCTGACCCCGCTGCGCGTGATCACGATCCTGGGCATGGTGTCGGTCCAGGTCGCCCTGGTCTGCGTATGGCGGCTGGTGACGATGGTGCGACGCGGAACCGTGTTCTCCGACGCCGCCTTCCGGTACGTGGACATCGTGATCGGCGCGATCGTGGCGGCCGCCCTCGTGTGGTTCGCGGTCACGGCCATCAACGCGCCGGGCCAGCGGGACGACCCCGGCGTCACGCTCATCATGGGCGGGGTCGGCGTGGCCATCCTGGGGGTCGCGCTCTTGGTGCTCGTGCTGCGGATGCTGCTCACCCAGGCCGTCGCCCGCGACGTCGAAGCGACTCAGATGCAGGCCGAGCTGGACGAGGTGATCTGATGCCGATCGCCGTCGACATCGACGTGATGCTGGCCAGGCGGAAGATGTCCGTGGGCGAGCTCGCGGACCGCGTGGGGATCACGCCCGCCAACCTGGCGGTACTCAAGAACGGCCGCGCCAAGGCGGTGCGCTTCGCGACGCTCGCCGCGCTCTGCGAGGTGCTCAAGTGCCAGCCGGGCGACCTGCTGCGCTGGGAGGCCGAGGACGCCACCGGCGGATGACGTACCCCAGGGCGGGCGGGCAGACGCCCGGCACCAGGCCCGTGACACAGTACGTGGACCGCATGGACGTGGATCGCCGATCACCCGCAGCACCGGCCCGACCCCGTTGGGCAGATTCCGGTCGACCTGCACCGCACCGTCCTGGCCGACGATCGCGACCTTGCGAAGGAGACCTCCCCAGCACAGACCCCCGTCCTTCCTGCACGGAAGGGCGGGGGTTCGCCATCTGGCGGCCGGCCAGGACTTCGCCGTGGTCGCGACGAGGTCACCTGCTTCCAGCCGCTGCTGGAGACCCGCGCCGACCTGGCGGCCGCGGTGACGACCAGCGACGCCAACGCGTATCGGGCATGAGCACCGCATCTCGCCACCAGCGCCCTTCGCCGCGCCGGGAGGAGCAGCATCACCGCCGGTCCCGTGACACCAGCCGGCCGCTCACCATCCTCGGACCCACATGGTCATGAAACGGACGCCGCGCGACTACGCCGAAGCGACCGGGGCGCAACCGCCAACCGAGTTGCGCGCTCACGGAGAGAAAGATAGCGTTACGGGCAGTAATATTGCTGACGCATCGCGTGAGTGACCAGGTAACTCCGCGAACTCAAGCATGATTCCACTCGCCCGCGGGTCAGTGACTCCGAGCGCGCAATCGCCATTCATGCCGCTTGGGCAGAATACCGAGCGAGGAATCACTTCTCCCTCGCGACTCCGGGATCCAGGAATGATTAGGGAGATCGTCATGCCCGAATTCCTCCGTTCGTACTCTCGCCGGAATTTCATTGCCGCTTCGGCAACCGCTGCGACCGCGGCGGCGACAGGAGCTTTCGGCTTGCACGCACGGGAATCCGGCATGCCGGGTCCATCGAGCGAGAGGGAGAGCGTACGACCCTTTCGCGTGAATATCCCACAGCAGGATCTCGACGATCTGCGACGACGCATCATGGCGACACGCTGGCCCGACCGCGAAACGGTGCACGACCAGTCGCAGGGTGTCCAGTTGGCCACGATGAAGGAGCTCGCCCACTATTGGGGAACGAGCTACAACTGGCGGCACATCGAGGAGAAGCTCAACTCCCTGCCGCAGTACATGACAGAGATCGACGGACTTGACATACATTTCATTCACGTCCGCTCCCGCCACCCGAACGCCTTGCCGATAATCCTGACCCATGGCTGGCCCGGCTCCATCCTGGAGTTCTTGAAGGTCATCGAGCCGCTCAGCAACCCCACGGCACACGGAGGTCGTGCCGAGGACGCCTTTCACCTTGTCATTCCGTCGATGCCCGGCTACGGCTTCTCGGAGCGACCGACGACGACCGGGTGGGGCCCCGACCGAATTGCCCGCGCCTGGGCCGTGCTGATGGAGCGCCTCGGATACAAGCATTACGTTTCCCAGGGCGGCGACTGGGGAGCCGTGATTTCCGACAAGATGGCCGTGCAGAAGCCCGCAGGCCTGCTCGGAATCCATGTGAACTTCCCGGCCACCGTCCCGCCCGACATCGCGAAGAAGCTCGCCTGCGGCGATCCCGTACCGTCGGGTCTCGGTCCGGACGAGAGGGCCGCGTACACCAAGCTCGCCGCCTTCTACAAGACGGGATCCGGCTACTCTGCCATGATGGTCACCCGTCCGCAGACCGAGGGATACGGGCTGACCGACTCACCCGCCGGACTGGCCGCCTGGATGTACGACAAGTTCGCGGCGTGGACGTACAGCGGCGGCCACCCCGAGCGTGTGCTCACCAGGGACGAGATGCTCAACGACATCACCCTCTACTGGGTGACGAACACCGCGGTCTCCTCGTCGCGGCTCTACTGGGAGAACAACGCCAACAACTTCAACGCCGTCTCGGTGTCCATCCCGGCCGCCATCACGGTGTTCCCCGGTGAGATCTACCAAGCCCCCCGCAGCTGGGCGTCCCGCGCTTACCACGACCTCTTCTACTTCCACCAGGTGCGCGACGGAGGCCACTTCGCGGCATGGGAGGTCCCGGACATCTTCACGCGCGAGCTTCGCGCCGCGTTCACATCACTGCGCAACTCATCGAAGAACGCGGGGAAGTAGGGCGTTCGGCAGGTCGAAAAGCGTCGAAGGGCAGTCAGGCCCGTCGGCGCGACGCGACCTCGCACTCACTGATTGCGGAGGGTGTGTGACAGGCCCGACAGCTCATTGGATCAGGTCGGTGTGCGGATGCTCGGGAGAGGTCGGGCAGACGTAGAGCTGCATGTTGTCGGTGCTGCCTACTTCTACCTTGGTCGGCTGCGCAGGGTCCTGGCCGGCGTGATGACTCGCGTAGGCGGCGGCCTGGTCTTCGCACGGCGCCCAGCTGCGTCCCTCACCACCGTCCCACTCGAAGGAAGCGATGGTCAGCAGTGGGACCATCTGAGCGTCGCACACACCGCAGAATCGGCGATACGGGTCGGTGCGGCCCCACGGAGGCCAGCCGCCGACCTTCCAGCCGGGAGCGTCAGCCAGCTCACGGTCATAGAAGTCCCGCGGATAGTCCGCGTAGACGCTGTCCACGCCGACGCCGGCTGCCTGCCATCTGCTCCGGTCCTCCAGCATCTGCCGCGTCTCCGGGCTCAGATCAAGGCTGTCGGGGTACTCGGTGATCGCTTCTGGTGCCAGCGCGCACGGCTCCGGCACATATCCCTGCCAGTTCACCTCATACGGTTCCGGCGGTGCGGCGAGGACGTCGCCGACCTCCGCGGCGAACCGCCAGAACAGTGCGGTCGACGGCTTGTGATCCGGATCGTGGTCGTAGGGGCACCAGAGGACCTGGAGCAGATCGGCCTGTCCGGGCGGCCGCAACAGGGGTATGTCGCGTAGATACAGCTGGGCCACGGGCAGCATGGGGACCGGGCACTCCGCGGGCATCGGAGGGCCTGCGTCGAGTCGCTCCGCGAGCATCGCGGCGTTCCGTTCCTTGATCGCCTCCTCCTCTTGTGTGAAGGCGGGACCATGGGGATCACCTAGCTGACGGGCCACCCTGCGCCGGGTCAGCCGCACTTCTGCCGGCGACTCGCGGAATCCGCTGTCCACGTGCGTGCCTTCGCAGTGCGGCCACGGCTCCTCAGCCGGCCACAGCAACGGCCCCCCGACCGAGCTCTCCCCTGTCGAAGGCGACCCGGGACGAGGATGCAGCCGGATCGCAGAACGCGCCAACGGAGCCAGCTCGGGAAAGACCGCGGTCACATCCACAGGCCGCGGCGGAGTAGTACGTACGAAAACCATGCCGGTGATCCTGCCACCGGCCACTGACAACCCCTGGACGCCTCAACCGGCGTCGGTGGCACAGGTGTTCAGCTGGTCGAGTCCCACGCATGCAGCCCCGGCCCCGGCCACACCGACAGCGACAGCGACAGCGACAGCGACAGCGACAGCGAGCCTGCCCATGTGACAACCCGCGTGCACCGTCTCAGCCGTCACTCGACTCGGTGGCCACTCTGAAAACCCTCACTGCCCCGCGGAGACGTTTGTCGTCAGCCGCTCGAGGATGGACTTGACCTGCGCGACTTCCAGCGCGGTCAGGCCCGCGACCTTCGCGATGGTGGCGGGGACGACGCGAGCGCGCTCGCGCAGTTCCGCACCCTGCTCGGTGAGGCTGATCTGCACCGAACGCTCGTCGCTCGCCTGGCGTTCGCGCCGGACCAGTCC
Source organism: Streptomyces sp. NPDC059582 (assembly GCF_042735715.1). Taxonomy (NCBI): domain Bacteria; kingdom Bacillati; phylum Actinomycetota; class Actinomycetes; order Kitasatosporales; family Streptomycetaceae; genus Streptomyces; species Streptomyces sp. NPDC059582. The sequence goes on along the minus strand of NZ_JBHWCC010000020.1, from coordinate 90,397 downwards.
GTGAGCTTGCAGGCGCTTCAGCAACGGTGTCAAGGTGCCGTAGTCGAGCTGTAGGCGCTTGCCCAGTTCCTTGATCGGAAGCGCACCGTGTTCCCACAGCACCAGCATCACCAGGTACTGGGGGTAGGTCAGGTCGAACTCTTCCAGCAGGGGACGGTAGCGACCGGTGAGGGCCCGCTGCGCCGCGTAGAGGGCAAAGCACATCTGGTCGTCCAGCAGCAGGCTGACCTCCTCGTCGGTCACCGCCGGCTCCTCCACGCCTGTCTCGTCCCTCTTCATCGCAACTCCTCTCCCTGCCATGACCCCAGATGGAACACTATACCAAACTTACATGGGCACTATTAGATTGCACGCAATTAACATGCTTGCGGGCCACACACTGCGGCGTGCGACCGGACACGCCGGGCGGTGGTGGTCAGGCCGCCGAGGATTCCCCCGTCGGCTGCTCCGCCCACACGATCTTGCCTTCCGCGGTGTAGCGAGTGCCCCACTGCTCGGCGAGGCTCGCGACGATGAACAGTCCCCGCCCCGACTCGTCGACGGTGCGGGCATGCCTCACCTGGGGAGCGCTGAGGGCGGCGTCACTGACCTCACAGGTCAGCATGCGATCCAGAATCAGACGCAGCCGCAGGGGAGGAACGCCATAGCGCGTGGCGTTGCCGACGAGCTCACTGACGATGAGCTCGGCGGCGAACGCCGTGTCCTCGTCCATCCCCCACGCCTGAAGCCGACGACGAGCGGTCTTCCTGGCGATCGGTGCCGCTTCCGCTCCAGCCGGCAGCACGCAGGTGAGGACCTGCTCGGCAGGCAGTGCCCGGGTGCGGGCGAGCAGCATCACCGTCTCGCCGCCGTCCCCTGCCTGCCCGTACGCCTGTTCAAGGCGGTCGCGCAGCTCCGGCAGCGGTCTGGCGCCGGCCTCGTCCAGGACTGGGCGCAGCGGGCCCGAGGGCGCGAGGACCGCGTCCGCGAGTGCGGGCGTTCCGATCGCCAGGGTGCTGCCCGGGGGCAGACGGACGGTGACGGCGGGAAAGGGGGCGGTGTCCGTTTCGGCGAGTGCGGGCCCGGCCGGGACCGGCAGGGTGGAGGAGGTCCCGTCGGGCAGGACCATCACGGGCTCGGGGAGGCCGGCCCTGGCGACGGTACAGGTCAGTTCGACGGGGTCGTAGACCGCGACGGCGCAATCAGCGGTCAGCGGCTCGCGAGCGAGCGGGTCCAGGGGCGGTAGCGCGGCCCGGGCGGCGACGAGACGGGCCGTGGTGTCGCTCAGGCGGGCCAGGAGCTCGTCGGGCTGGAGGTCCAGGGCGGTCAGGGTATGGACGGCCGTACGCAGCAGTCCCATGGTGATCGCCGCGGGCATCCCCTCTCCCGCCACGTCGCCGACCACGAGGGCGGTCCGCGCGCCGGGCAGCGCGATGGCGTCGGACCACGTGCCGCCGCCCCCGGCGCCCGGAATGTACAGCGACGCGGTCTGCACGGTGGGATGGTCGGCCGGGGGCCCGGGAAAAAGTCTGCGCTGGACGGTCGACATGACGATCCACTCGCGCATGTACCGGCTGGCCCGGTCGAGACAGAGCGCCGCGTGCGCGCACATGGCGGACGCCACCGTGAGGTCTTCCTCGACGAAGGGTTCCTCGTCCGCGTCACGGCAGAAGGTCACCAGGCCCAGGGCCTGTTCGCCCACCACGAGCGGCGCCACGATCAGGGAACGGTCACGGCCCTTTTCGACCAGGACGGCCCTGACGGGATCGGCGGCCAGCCAGCCGCTGTCGCTGCCGACCCGCACCAGGCGCGGCTGAAGGTCGGACAGCACGGGCGAGAACGGTGTCCCGGACGGCAGGGGACGCACGGTTCCGTCCGGCGGCACCGGGCGCCGCCCCTGTACGGCCGCGCGGCGCAGCGGTGTACCCGGGTGGACCGGGACGAGCGGCGGTTCCTCTCCGCGCAGTACGCTCTCGACCACCTCCACGACCGCGGTGGCCGCGAAGGCGGGTACGACGGCCTCGACGAGCTCCTGGCAGACGTCCATGACGTTCAGCCGGTGCCCCATCCGGTCGCGCACGCTCTCCAGAAGCGCCAGGCCGGTCCGCGCGCGTTCCTGTTCGGTGACGTCGGCGGCGGACACCACCAGTCCGACCACCTCGCCCCCGGGGCCCTCCAGCGGGAAGTACGAGACGGAGTACAGTCGGCGGCCCGACCCGGCGGGCGCCGAGGCACCGCGTACAAGCCGGTTCACCACGGGCTCCCCGCCCTCCAGGACGCCGCGCGCCACGGCGCCCTCCCGTCCGGGGTCGGCGAAGCCGCACATCTCGGTGAAGGGTTTGCCCGGCTCGGTGGGAGGGTCCCCCGACCCATGCCCCGCCGGTGTACCGCGCCTGCCGGCAAGGGCGTTCGCGCGCACGACGCGCAGGTGGCCGTCCAGGACCCAGACCTCCTGCGGGGCATGCGTGAACAGGGCTTCGAGGACCGCCGCGTCCCAGGACGCGGGGGCCTCCCCCGTCGCGAACACCTGCCACAGCACGCAATCACCCTGGACGACCGGTCTGACCGCGAGCGTGGCGGGATCCGAAAGCCCGGCGCGCCGCCGGCCGCCGTCCTTGACGAGCGCGCTCAGCGACTGGCCCACCGCCTGCGCGGCGGACCACCCGAACCGTTCCTGCGCCGCTCGCCCCCATTCGGCCACCCGGCCGCCCTCGTCAACGAGGAGGAGCACCTCACCTGTGGGCACGTGAAAGCACCTCCGTACCGGCCGCGAGTCCGCCCGACAGCCACGCCGCTCGGCTCAGTTCGCCTCTACCAGGGCTTTCACCTAGCACTCTAGTGGCAACGGCACATCGTTGAGGGGTCGAGCGCCACCCTGAACCGTCATGCGGCGCGGCCGCCCGGCACCGACTTGTTCCCCGGCCCGAGACACCTTCGCCACATTTCCATCGCCTACGATTACCTTGTGCACGGGTTAGGTGAGCAGTAGGCTTCTGGTATGGATCGAGCCGTACCGGCCGACGGCGACGTCAGCCACGACGGCGAGGGCCGGCAGCGCCTGCCCGGCATCGCGGAACTCCTGCACTCCGCCACCATCGCCGTCGCCGGCGAGATACCCATCGACGGGCTCTGGCACGCCGTCCCCGCCTTCCCCGCCCTCAGCGAGATCTGGCTCAGGCTCCTGGAACACACCGCGGCTGAACCGGCGTCAGACCGGCGGCAGATCCTCCGGAAGGACGTAGTCACCGAAACCGTGCACTCGCCAATAGCCGTCCGCCGGCCGCCACTGCAGCGTGATGATCCACGCGTTCACCAGTACGTCACCGTCCGACCGCACCGCCTGGTCCGCATCCGGCACGGCTACCACCTTGGCGTAGCGCACCCCCCGCTCCCCCGTGCCCGGAGCATCCGAGCGCGTGGCGAGGCCGCAGTCGCCGATCATCTCCACGATCTTGGAGAAGTCCCCCCACTCGCCCCACGACTCGGGAGTGCACAGGAGCCGCAGTGCGGCCACGTCCGGTCCGCCGTCGGCCGTCACGGAGTTGCAGAACGCGAACGCGGTGGACATGGGATTACGCGGATCGCTGAGGTCACCCGCGGCGGCGGCTGCAGCCACCTCATCGTGGCTGGGCACCAGACCCGCACCGCTCGGCTGGTCGTCTTCAGGCAGCTCTCTCATACGTCCCAGTGTCCCCTGGTCGGCGGCGAAAGCCCGGTGGTGCCCGGACCGCAGGTCTTCCAGGTCAGCGCAGGTCAGGCCCAGCGTCTCTTGCGCGGGACAGGGCCGAGGTGCTCGCGGCTCCGGCTTCCTGGCCCGGGTGCGGTGGGCTCTCCGGCCGGGGCGGGCGCGTTCAGGCCGGCAGCACGGTGTGGACGATGCCGGTGAGGTTGCCCTGCGCGACGAGGATCTCCTTCGGGTCCGCCCCGTCGAGACCGGCCGCGTAGACGCTGCCGCCGAGGTCGGTCACGTAGATGTGTTCCCCTTCCGGATCGAGGGCGAGGCCGATGCCTTCCATCAGATGGTTCAGAAGGATCTCGGGCGGACGCCGGCCGCCCGGCGGGTCCACCGGCGCGCGGTTCGCGGTGTTGCCGCGCGGCGGGTCGCCTCGGTCCGTCCAGTACAGCATGCGGTGCCCGGGGTCGAATTCCAGGTCGATGGGTTCCGGCAGGTCGTCGAACAGCACCTCGACGTCACTGCGTTCATCGACGCTTTCCCCCGAAGGCAGGTCGAGACCGGACCGCATGATCTTTCCGAGTCCCGCGTCGCTCGGGCCCTTCTGTGTCCAGTAGAGGTGTCCGGCAGCCACGTCGACGGCGACTCCCACGCACCACGTGGTCTCGTCCCGCCTGTCCTGCTCGCCCTGGCCCGTCCGCACGAGGGTCTCCACGTTCGTGCCGTCCAGGTCGCAGCGCATCACGCGCATGCCCTCGCGGTCGCCCCAATACAACTTCCGTTGCGTCGCCTCGAAGTGGAGTTGCTTCGGCGTGTACGTCACGCCGCTCGGGACGACAGTCGTTCGGTTGCCGCCGTCCAGGTCGACGCGCTCGATGGATCCGTCGTTCTCCGAGGGAACGCCCATGTTCGTCCAGTAGATGTGTCCGGCCTCGACATCCACGGCGATCCCGTCGGGGATCCTGCACCCGGTGACGATGACTGTCTTGTCCGAGCCGTCGGGGTTCACGGAGAACAGGCGGCCGCCGCCGCTGGCCTCCAGCGCGAACAGTCTTTCCTGGCCGGCTGTCACGACGTCTCCGTCTTACGCTCGCCCGCCGCGGGCGGCGGCCCGGACGGGCCGTCCTGGGCGCGCACGGCCAGAAGGGCCGAGAGCATCGTGTCCCGCCAGGCGGCCAATTCGTCGATCGAGCGCCCGTCGGCCTCGCGCTGGACGCCGGCCACGATCGTCTCCTTGAGTTCGGGCGTGAACTCGGGAGTGCCCAGCTCCTGCCAGGACGCCGCCATCCGCGGCATGAGGGTGTCCATGAAGTGCTCGATACCGCCTGCCCCGCCGCCGAGGTGCCAGAGCAGATTCGGACCCATCACACCCCATCGCAGGCCCGGCCCCCACGAGACCACGTCGTCGGAGTCCGCAACGTCGAGCACTCCCTCCTGGATCAGGTGGACGACCTCGCGGTACAGCGCGGCCTGGATCCGGTTGGCGACGTGCCCGGGAAGCTCTTTCTTGAGGAGAACGGGCTTCTTGCCGATCTCCTCGTAGAACGACATGGTGTCCCTGATCGTCTCCGCGGATGTCCTGGTCCCGCCGACCACCTCGACGAGGGGGATGACGTGCGGCGGGTTGAAGGGATGACCGATCACGGTCCGCTCCGGACGCCGGCATTCGGCCTGGATCTGGCTCATGGTGATGCCCGAGGAACTGGACGCGAGGATCGTGTCCGGTGGCGAGGCGTCGTCGAGCTGCGCGAACAACTTGACCTTGAGCTCCGGGCGTTCAGGTGCGTTCTCCTGCACGAAATCGGCGTCGCCGACGGCCTGGGCCAGGTCTGTCGTGAAGGTCAGGCGTTCGGGCGAGGCGCCTGGAACGAGCCCGATCGAGGCGGCCGTGTCCCATGCGGCATCCACATACGAACGCAGCGCTGCCTCCGCGGTGGAAGCGGGATCGGTCGCCGTGACGTCGAAGCCGCGGACAAGATAGTGCGTCGCCCAACTCGCGCCGATGGTCCCGGTACCGACGATCGCCACACGGTGGACAGGCCTGCGCGTCATCATGATCACTGCTCCTGGGAGTCGTCACGGGCAGTAGGGGCTGCCGGGCCCGGCTCAGCGGCCGCGCCAGACAGGCGCGCGCTTCTCGGCGAACGCCAGTACGCCTTCCCTCGCGTCTTCGCTGGTGGCCAGCCCACCGGTGAGCTCGTCCTGGCGCGCGAACGCATCGCTCAGGCTCAAGGTCTGCGTCCCGCGCAGGACATCCTTGACGGCTCCCAGCGCCAGCGGGGCGTTGCGTGCGACACGCCCCGCCATCTCCCGAGCCGCGTCCAGCGCGGTGCCGGGTGGGGCCAGCTCGTTGACCAGCCCGAACTGTTTCGCCTCTGCTGCGGTCAGCGGCTCCCCGGTGAGCAACACGCGCGCGGCGACGTGCTGGGGAAGGCTGCGCGGCAGCCTGATCAGGCCGCCCTCGGTCGCCACGAGACCGCGGGTGACCTCGGGGAGCCCGAACCGGGCGTCCTCCGCGGCGACGATCAGATCGCAGGCGAGGACCATTTCGAAGCCGCCACCGAGCGCCCAGCCCTCGACCGCGGCGATCAACGGCTTGCGCACCTCAGCGCGGGTGAACCCGCCGAAGCCCCGGCCGGCAATCACCGGCAGTTCGCCTTTGGCGAATGCCTTCAGATCCATGCCGGCACTGAACACCCCACCCGCGCCCGTCAGTACGCCGACCGACAGCTCCGGGTCCGCGTCGAGGAGGTCCATGGCCGCCGCGAGCTGTACCGCGACCGTGTGGTTGACGGCGTTCTTCTGCGCCGGGCGGTTGATCGTGACGGTCAGCACGCCATCGCGCCGCTCCTGGAGCACCAGGTCGGTTCCGGGCGCGGTACTCATGACGCCTCGCCGTCCGTCCGGTTCGGGATCACTCCCTGTTCCCGCAGTTCAGCGATCTCGTCGGCGCCGATGCCCAGCTCGGCGAGGATCTCGTCGTTGTGCTCGCCCAGGTCAGGGGCTCGCTTGGCCGGGACTTTCGCGACGCCCCGTAGGTTGACCGGGCTGTTGACGGTGTACTCGAGCCCGCTGACCCCTTCGATCGGCACGACGATGTCGTTCGCGCGCAACTGCGGGTCCCGGGCGGCCTCTTCCGGTGTCTGGATCCGGCTGAAGGTGATGCGTTCCCGCTCCAGGGCATCCTTCCAGTGGGCGAAGGGCTGCGAGCGGAACGTGGTGTCGAGCAGTTCCGTCAGCACGTCCGAGTGCCTGACGAAGCCCTCGGCCTCGGCGAACCGGGGATCCTCCAGCAGTTCGGGGTGTTCGATGGCCCGCACCAGCCCCTGCCAGTACATCGGTGAGGCGACCAGCATGAACCACTCGTCGTCCGCGGTCTGATAGGGGTTGATCAGCGGATTCGCCGGCGCCTTCCGGTCGTGCAGCTCGAACGGCGTGCCGTCGGCGAGCGCACCGGCCACCAGCGTTCCCGTTGCCCAGACACCCGAGGCAAGCAGCGACGTCCCGACACTGGTCCCCTGTCCCGTCCGGTCGCGGTGGTAGAGGGCGGTCACGATCGCGGCGTAGATCGCGATCGCGGTCATGTAGTCACCACTCCCCCACACCGGGACCGTCGGCGGGGCTCCCGCGTCGCGGGTCGAGGCGAGCAGTCCGCTGCGCGACCAGGCGGCGGTCAGGTCGAATCCCGGCTGCCGCGCGTCGGGGCCGGCGTCGCCGAAGCCGGTGATGTCCGCGTAGACGACCTTCGGATTCCAGCCCGAGACTTCCTCGTAGCCGAGGTGCAGCTTCTCGCGGGTCCCGTGGGGGAAGTTGGTGATCACGACGTCGGCCCACTCGACGAGGCGTTTGAGGATCTTCACGGCACCGGGCGACTTGAGGTTGATCACCATGCCGCGCTTGTTGCGGTTGGCGAGGTGCCAGCTGTAGTTGGCCGTCGCTTGAGGGCTCGGCGGCACGGAACTCAACCGCCGCTGGGGATCCCCCGTTCCCGGCGGCTCGATCTTGATGACGTCCGCTCCGAAGTCGGAGAGTATCGTCGCCGCGGCCGGCGCCGCGATGAAGGTCGACGCGTCGAGCACCTTCAGCCCGGTGAAGACGGATTCGGTGGTCATCGTCATCACTTCACGAAGGCGCTGAGGCCGCCGGTGACGGCTCGTCCGACGATGAGCGTCTGGATCTCCCGCGTGCCTTCGTAGGAGTAGAGGGCTTCGGCGTCGGCGACGAAGCGGCCGACCTTGTAGTCCAGGACGATGCCGTTGCCGGCGAGGAGTTCGCGCGCCCATCCGACGTTCTCGCGCATCCGCACCGTGCAGTACGCCTTCGCCAGTGCGGACTGCTCGTCCCGGAAGATCCCGGCGTCCTGCAACTGGGCCAGTCGCGTCACCATCCCGCAGGAGGCCGTGGCGTTGCCCAGCATCTTCACCAGCAGATCCTGGACGAGTTGGAAGCCGCCGATCGGGCGCCCGAACTGCTCACGGTCCTTCGAGTACTGAAGCGCGATCTCGTAGGCGCCGAACATGACGCCCACCGCCTGCCACGCCACACCACTGCGTGTCTGGCGCAGAATGTTGGCGGTGTCCTTGAACGAGTTGGCGTTCTGGAGCCTGTTGCCCTCCGGAACGCGGCAGTCCTCCAGCACGATGTCTGCGTTCTGCACGATCCGCAGCGCCATCTTGTGCTCGATCTTCGTCGCGGTGAACCCTGGCGTGTCCTTCTCGACGACGAAGCCGATGACGTGATTGGTGTCGGTGTCGCGCGCCCACACCACCACCAGGTCGGCGAACGTCGCGTTGCCGATCCACCGCTTGGCGCCGTTCAGGATCCAGTGGTCGCCGTCGCGGCGTGCGGTCGTGCGCAGGCCGCCGGCCACGTCTGACCCGCCGTGGGGCTCCGTCAGCGCGAAGGCACCGATCTTCTCGAACCGGCTCATCGCCGGAAGCCAGCGGCGCTTCTGCTCGTCGGAACCGCAGCCGAGGATCGTGCCCATGGCCAGCCCGGTGTGCACACCGGAGAAGGTCGCCAGGGAGGCGTCGGCATGGCCGAGTTCGAGGGCGATGAAGCCCGACAGGAGATTGCTCGGCCTGGGCTCCGTGGAGTCCGGGTCGGCCCAGTCCACGAGACCGAGCGATCCGAAGCCCTCGACGAGCTGGAACGGGAACTCGGCTCGGGCCCAGTAGTCGTCGACGATCGGGTCCACCTTCGTACGCAGGAAGGTGCGAACGGTGTCGATCTGCTGCCGTTCCCGGTCCGGGAGCAGTTCCTCGTACGCGTAGAAATCCGCGGGCAGCAGCCCTTCGCCCAGGTACGGCCCGGACGGTGTCGGCAGACTCGTGGCATCGCTCATGGCGATCTCCCTCAAGCACGACGGAAATGGCTTGGTGGCATCGCCCGTGAGTCCGCGCCTGGGCGGCGACTCGACTACCTCGGCGACGGGGACACGCGCCGGAACCGCCTCCTCACATCCCCATCCTCACAGGTTGCCCTTATCACCATAAATCCGGGTAAGGACTGTCGCAGTTCGAGAGAACCGCCCGGACAGACCCCTGCCTGGTCCGTCACGGCGACCACGTGTGCGGGGAACGATCGACCGCGGCGGCACGAACCCCCGCCATCTCGACCGCCTTCGCCGTCAGCGACGTGAGATTAACCGGCTCCTCGTGCCAGACAGCAACCGCGGGGCCCAGCCCCGGCCCCGGGGCCCGCGCGCCGTGGCGTCGCGGGACGGCTCCTGATGAGGCCCAGCGAATGCTTCCGCAGGCCGCCATGGAGCGCGCACAGGGAAACGGATGCTTTTTCGCGGACCGCCATGGAGCGCCGGGGCACGTGGGCGTCGTCCCGAGCGATCACCACCACGCCACCAGGACGGCGAACGCTCCGGCGGCCAGAACGGCGAGCAGGATCAGGGACACGAGCGCGGCCCGCGGAAACGCGCTGAGCTCGGCGAAGACGCCGAGACCGGCCCCGTTCTGCCGCTCGGAGACGGCGCGGCGCCCCCGGAACACATGGACCCGTGCGGTGCTGGGATCCATGTCCATGGCGTCGGCGATGCGCGCATAGCTCCAGTCGGCGACGATCCTGAGCAGCACCGCGTCACGCTGTGCGTCGGGCAGTCGCAGGATCTCACCCATCACGGCACCGGCCTCCGCCGCCCGTTGGGGATCGGACACCGCCGACGTGGACGTCCATCCCGGCAGGCCCGACGCGGGCTCCAGTCCTGTGTGGTCGACGGGCGTGGAACGCCGGACGTGGGCGGGCAGGTCCTGGCACTTGCGCGACACCACCGCGTAGAGCCACCCCAGCGGATTGCCGAGGCGCTCGGTCATCGTGGGCCAGGTCACCAGGGCGGCGACGAAGGCCTGTTGGAAGACGTCCTCCGCGTCGGCGGCCGACGGCGGGTGTCCTTGTCGCGCCAACTGCCGCCCGGCATAGCGCAGGAGGTGCTCGCGATGCTCGCGTAGAGGTCCTGGATCCGGTCGGCCCACTCGCCGGCGTCGTGGTCGGGCGTGTGTGTCGTCATCAGGTGTCCAGTTCCGTCTCGGTGGGGATGGGCGAGTGGTCGCGGCGGACCTGTACACGCAGGACGCACCACTGCGTGACCGTCTGCGCGAGGAGCAGCAGGATCTGCGCCACGGCGACGGCCAGGTCGAGCCAGAGGTGTTCGGTCATTCGGCGTTCGGCCTTTCTGCGGGAGCCGTCCCCGCGGACGGCCGTACACCCCTTACGTGGGTCCGGTCGCCGGTTCGTTTACCGCCCGCGGTGAATTTCTCGGCACCCGTTCAGATCAGCAGGACGAGACTCGCGACGAGCGCGGCGCACTGGAGGACGAGGACGGCGACGCCGGCCGTCGGGCGCTGCCCGTTGCGGCGTGCCGCGATGACGGCCCGGACGGCGAAGTACACACCCCGTGGTGCGCAGCATGCGCAGGCGAGGACCCCCTGGGCCGCCCAGCGCGAAGGACTGGGCCCGGCCGGGTGGGCGGCGAGCTGAACGGCCCGCTTCTCTGTCCGGCGTCCGTCCGGACGAGCAGGCGCCCCGAGGCGACGTGCCGCGGCCCGCTGCAGCAGAGCGATCAGCAGGAAGAAGCCCAGGAAGAACGGCAGGAACGGCATCATCTCGTCGATGTCCGCGCCGGCGGTGATCGCCACGACCGGGATCGCCGGCACGAGATTCCACAAGATGAGAGCGGCCACGCTGTTGCGGCGTGCACCACCGCGGTTGAGGTCGACGGCTGCCAGCTCGCGGTAGGTCGCGGTGACCCGGACCGCCCGGCGTCCTGTGCGCGGCCGGTCCGGCGGGGCCGACCGGCGCGCGGTCCGCTCGACGAGGGCGCCGATCACCGCTCGCGCCTCGGCCCCGCGATGCAACGCCTCCGTCGGATCGGGCCCGTGCAGACGTCGGCGTCCGCGCCGGCCGAGCTCCTGCATCCGTAGCCAGGTGCCGTCCTTCAGGAAGAGGTCGACTCCCGCTTCGGCCGGCTGCAGGGGCCCGTGTGGCGGCGACTTGGCGGAACGCGGTGAACACGCCGGGCTCTGGAGGTGGGCCGCCCTGTCGGCCGGGACCGCACTCCGCAGGATGGGTGCGGTCCCGCGCGCCAGTGCGGCACTGAACAGGGCCGGCCGCGCCGGGGGCGACCGTCCACGCTCAGGCGAATGGTCCCGGCGGGGTCCCCGGGATCGCCTCCGAGGGGCTCACCGTGTGACCGGCGCCGCCGTCCGCCGAGCGCTTGCGGCCTACGCCCGCGTACACCCAGTACTCCGACGGGTTCTGCGGGATGTCGTCGTCCGGGTCCGGGCGCCACAGCGGTACGTAGACCAGGCCGGGGTCCACGAGGTCGAAGCCGTCGAAGAGGCCGAGGATCTCGCCGTGGGACCGGGCGGTGACCGGTGAGGTGGCCCGGGAACGGTACAACTTCCCCACGGCGGCGGCGGTGTCCGGGCGGTCCTCGTTCGTCGCGTGCGTCAGCGCCAGCCAGCTGTCCTCGGGCAGGGCGTCCCGGAACGCGGCCACGATGCCGGCGGGGTTCTCCTCGGGCGCGATGAAGTGCAGGATCGTGATCATCAGCACGGCGACGGGCTGGTCGAAGTCGATCAGCTTGCGCACCTGCGGAGAGGACAACACATCCGCCGGGCGACGAATGTCGGCGTCCACAATGGCGGTGTCCGGGTTGTCGGCGAGCAACGCGGCGCTGTGCGCCACGGCGACCGGGTCACTGTCCACGTAGACCACCCGGGCTCCCGGGCAGGCCGCCTGCGCCACCTCGTGGACGTTGCCCTGGGTCGGAATGCCAGAGCCGAGGTCGATGAACTGCCGCACCCCGGCATCGACCAGGAAACGCACAGCCCGCCCGAGAAAGGCCCGGTTGGCCCGCGCCAGGGTGCGCACCTGAGGGTCGATGGCCGTGAACGCCGCCACCGCCTCCCGGTCTATGGCGAAATTGTGCTGCCCTCCCAACATTGCGTCGTACATCCGGGCAACGCTCGCCTTGTCCGGGTCGACGCCCTGAGGCAGTCCTTCGCCACCTGACACCGCAACTCTCCCTCCGGGAAGTGATCTTGACGCTCCATCATATAGTTGCCGACCAGGCGTGGTGAGGTGATGTCCATGTCACGCGATTCGGCTCCCTCCAGTGGAAGGCACCACCCTGCGCAACGAAGCACACGGCCACGCAGACGATGCGAAGGCCGCGTTCGCGAGCCTTCGGCCCGTCTTCTCGGACGCAGGCGACGCCATCGGCTCGGAACTCAACCTGCACCTGACCGGAAGCCATGTCGTCCAGGCGCTGACACCCGGGTTCTGTGACGCGGCATCGGTCTACCTGCTGGAGCGGTGGCTGCTGGAGGAGAACGCCTACCACGCTGCGGATCCGGCCCAGATCGAGGCCCGGCGGCTGGCCCTGCGCATCGGGACGGACGCGCCCGAGGACTGGGAGGGGACACTGCCCGTCGGCGAGGTGATCGTCTTCCCGCGGGAAACCCCGTACACGCGCTGCATCGCCACCCGGACGACACAGCTGCTCGACTCGGTCGACGCCCACACGTCCGAACGCCTCAGCTCCGCCGGCGGTGACGCCGCGCGTATGGACGCCCTGCTGCGGACGGCGTCCTTCCTCGTCGTCCCGCTGCATCTGCGAGGCACCGCCGTCGGCTTCATCGCCTGCACACGAGGTCCGGACCGGGCGCCCTTCCTGCCCGGGGACGCCGCGGCCGTGGAATCGCTGGCCGCACGGGCCTGCGTGGCCCTGGACAACGCCCGGCGCTACGAACGCGAGCGCCGCATGGCGCTGGCCATCCGGCAGAGCCTGCTGCCCGCGACCTCGCAGACGTTCCACGGGTGCAGTATCGCCCACGGCTATCTCCCGGCCGGGCAGGACAACATCATCGGCGGTGACTGGTTCGACGTGCTGCCCCGTTCCGACGGCCGCGTCAGTCTGATCGTCGGGGACGCCATGGGGCACGGGCCGGAATCAGCCGTCGCCATGATCCAGCTGCGCACGGCCGTCCGAACCCTCGCGGGTCTGGACATCACGCCGGCCGAGCTGATGCGCCGACTGGACGCGCTGGCCTGCGACACACCGGGCGCGTCCTTCGCCACCTGCATCTACGCCGAGTGGGATGCGCGCAACCAGCTGTGCACCTTCGTCGGAGCCGGCCATCCTCCACCACTGATCCGCACCGCCGACGGTCACGCCGGTCCGGTCACACTCACCAGCGCGGGCCTGCCCCTCGGACTCGGCATGGGCAGCTACGAACCCACCGTGGTCCACGTGCCCGAACCGATACTGCTGCTGCTCTACAGCGACGGTCTGGTCGAATCCCGCGACACCGACATCGAGCAGGGCATCGCCCACCTCGCCGGCCTCCTTGGCACAGACGGCTCCGAACCCGCGGGCGCCGAGAGCCCGGACGCGCTGGAATCTCTGTGCCGGCGCCTGCTGCACAAGACATTGCCGACCGGTGGCGGCGCGGACGACCGGACGCTCCTCCTCGCCGAACTGACACCCGCGAAGCACCCCACACCGTCCTGAGCGGTGCGGGTCCGACCGCTCCGGCGCACCGGGAGCCCGCACCTCACACGCCGGAAGGCCGCCCCTCACGCCGGGCCACACCGACCAGGCCCACGCCGAGACCTCCGCGGCCGCCTGCACCCCCGGCAGCCGCTGTCGGGCTCTGCGAGACCTACGCCCGCGTGAAGCCGTGGCTCCGCGAGACCTACGCCCGCGTGAAGCCGTGGCTCCGCGAGACCTACGCTCGCGTGAAGCCGTGGCTCCGCTCCACTTTCGCCACATGCAGCGTGTAGCTCTGGTACCACTCGGCTTGCCCACGCTTTTGCGCCGCGCGGTGCTCGGCGTCGGACCGCCATTCCGTGAGGGCGTCGGCGTCGCGGAAGTACCCGACGGTGATGCCCAGCCCGCCAGGAGTCTGCGCGTGGTCCATCCCCAGGAACCCAGGGACGTCCTTCACCAGGTCTTCCATGCGCGCGCTGGTCTCGCTGTAGCCGCTCTGGTCCTGGGTTCGCACCGTAGTGAAGACAGCCACGTAGTAGGGAGGTTCGAAGGCCTCGACGGGCGCGACAGGCGCTTCCGGGTGATCGCTCATGGCGTCACCGTAAGGCGGGATACGCCCGACGATCCAGCGTCTTTGCTGAACGGGATACATGAGGGATCGGGCTCTTGACCGAAGCCGTCCGAGCTCTCCGCCGGCTCCCGGCAACGGCCACGAGCCCGCCGGTTCACAGAGCGGCGCACGGAACGGGGAGCTCCAGGGCGAACGTTGGCTGCTGCGGCACTGGTGCTGTGACCCGGAAGGTCTGCCGGGTTGAGTACGCTGAGTGCCGCGGCGGACGAGGGGGCGCGCATGACGCGAAGACCGTCCACGGACGAGGCCGTGGGACTGCTCGAAAACGAACTGTGGGTCGGGCGGTGGCCGCTTGCGCACCTGGACACGGAGGACGCCTGGCTCGCCTTCCTCCGATTCGGACGACGGCTGTTCGATGTCCCGCACCGACCCGATGCTGACGGCCTTCTGTTCCAGTACGGGACCTACTCGTTCGACGGTCCTGTGTCGTTCATGTTGGACCTCACCCGACAGTTCGAGATGGCTGACAGTGACGGCGAGCACGACCACTACGTGCAGGTCCACTGCGAGCTTCGATTCAGTCCCGCGCCCGCCCTTCAGGCCCTGGGAGGTTTCGATTCGTGGTTCTTCCACGATGCCGGGGACGATCTCGACGAGTGGGCCGGAGAACTGACCCGACGAGCAGCCTGGACAACTATGCGCACCCTCAAGCCTGTCGAGATCAGGGTGTACCAGGAGCAGGTGTAGTCGCATGGGCCCTGCCGAACAGGCGCTCCCTCTCCGACAGCACCCGTCCCACGACGAAGGCAGAGCGCGCTCGCACCGTCGTAAGGGCGGTGGCGACAGGCCTAGCACAGCGCAGGCAGCGACTCAGCACCGAGAGAGCCCGGGAAGGGCTGACCAGCCGCCCAGGACCTGTCCGGCCGATCATGCGGCTGATCCGAGCACCGGTCCGATCCGAGAGGCCGGGAGACGGGGAAGCGCCGGGCCGGGCCATTCCTGGCACGCCGGCCGCGGCGTGCGCGCTCGCGGAGAAGGTTCACACAAACTCAGCCGTGCAGGAACGAGCTGACCTCCGAGATCGATGTGGCTGTCTCGGGTGTGAAGCGCCTGATCTCGCCTCGGAAGGAGCGGATCTCCAGCCAACTCTGCGCCGACGCAACCGGGAGCACGTCCAAGAGCGCCTTGAGGTCCGCGGATCTGAAGACCTTGAAGGTCTGCGTCCGCCGGTAGTTGGACGACTGGACATCAAACCTGAGGTCGACGACCGCCTGTGCCTGACGGGTCCAGTCGCTGTAGCGCAGTGCGCCGTGACCGTGGATTCGCGCGTCGACGAGGACCTCCGGATCCGCGTCTCCGATCTCGCAGTCGAAGATCGGGAAGGCTGTCGCGACGCGAGCGGCGATGGCTGGATACGCGATGCAGGCTTGCCCGAGTGCCGGCGCGCAGAGCAACGCGTGGCTGAAAGGTCCCACCGGCTCCGGCAGCGGCACCTTGTGGTGGGACCGTCCGTCGAAAGGCAGGTCACGCCAGGCGCCGAGGGCGGCCAGGAACGACGACACGGCAGCCGGGTCGTGGCACCGTCCGAGTACGGTGAAGCGAACGGCGCTGCGTCCCTGGTCGCGCAGCACGAAGTACTCGTGGAAGCCCATCGGGTGATCCGGCGCGTGGCTATGGTGGTACGTCTCCTCGAAGCCGTCGACCGGCAGATACGTGGAGACCGGGGCATGCGGCCGGCTGCTTGCCTTGATCACGTCGATGACGGGCGTCTGGTGGTCGAGTTCGGCCGCGTCCGCGGGCCGCTCGACCTCGGTGAAGCCCTTTCGAAGCCATGCGTTGATCTTGCGGGAGGCGTGGCGGCCGGCGTGCTGTTCGTCGTCCAGCGTCGACGTGCTCGCCTTGCCGCTGGTGCCTGTCGCGCCCCAGCGGAGGAAACAGCGGATCCCTTCCTGGCGAACCTCCCGGTACTCGGACTTGGCCCCCTGCAGGAGTTCGAATCGTCGCCAGTCCCCCACCAGTTCCTCCAGCACATGTGAACAGGGGCGCCGATGTGCAACCCCGGGCTGTCCTCCATGCGACACGCTATCCGGTGACTGCATCCGGCCAACGTGAACGTCGAGGTCCCCCACACCTGCGCGACACTGAGGAAGAGCGCTGTGTCGGCGGCCACGCCGGCCTGATGGCAGTGCACCGGCCCGCACCACACCTCCGGCAGCCTGGCGTTCAGGAGGGCTCCCGGTCCGGTTGCGGATAGCGGATCTCGGAGATGTCCTGGGCCAGGTCGGTCAAGCTGACCTCAGGGTTCAACAACGACACGAGGTCCTGAGTCAGGGGCCGCAGTGCATACACCTGGCTCACCGCGCCCAGGTCCACAGGCACCTCGTAGTAGTCCTCGGCGAAGCGCTGAAACGCTCCTGGCGAAGGGTCGACCAGCAGCTCGAACAGGCTCGTTGCCCCGTCAGGATCGACAGCGCGATCGGGGAAGTCGATCGTCCCGTGGTGCCACCGATCGTCCGTCACTCCCCGCCACAAGCAGGCCGTCACGACGGGCACGCCGTCTTCGTCGGTGAACGCCGGTTCCTCGACGAAAGGCCTGAAGAGCTCGGGGACCTCGTCGACCACTCCCGGCCAGGGCTCGCCGTCGTTGCCATACGGGCTCATCGGCGATTCGTGGTCGAAGCCCCGCACATAAGCCCCGGCAGCCGAGAACACGATGGCGTACTCGTCTCCCGACCCGTTGCGCATCGAGGCCATCTCCTCGCCGTCGGCCCAGCCGGCGTTCATGGAGTAGTACCGGGCCTCCCAGTCCGGGCTGAGGATCGCATCGAGCATCGCCAGCGAACGGCACAGGTTCCGCAGGTCGGCGATGGCAGGGAGCCGACGGGCTACGTCATAGACAGTCATGTGCTCATCCAAGCCCATGCCGATGACACCCAGGCCGTCGCCAGGAGCGCCACGAACCACCCCGCGCCGTTAGGCCAGCCGGCGACCCCGTAGGCCGGTGATCTGACGGAGGCGTGATCTGACGGAGGCCGGGCGCGTGAGGATGGGCAGTTGGTCAGGATGGGGAGAAGAGCCTGGGGGTGCCGGGAGCGCCGGCAGCAGCTCCCACAGCGGCCGTTCTCCGGCTACCCAGCATCCCGGGCAACCGGGGGTCGACCAGATGGAGCCGCTGCGAGGGAGCAGGCACGGCCGGACCGGGTGATCGTCCCAACGTGCTTGCCCTGGAATCCCCGTCCACCGGCGCCCCAGCGGACCGGGCGCTTTCACATCCGCCTCCAGATCCCCCTGCCCGGCCGACCTGGACGGCGTCGGCGCAACCGTCCCGGCGCATCAGGTCACTCACGCACCACGAACTCAACCCCCTGGTGCGGGTCCCACTGCGCCGGCCGTCATCGGCGGACCAGGCTGCGGGCGAAGCGGATGAAGCCACTGGAGTGCGGTGCGCCGACGCCGGCGTATCGTCCTGCGCGGCGATCCCGCATGGTTCACGCGCACACCCCCGGCCTCTCCCGGCTGATCGCGTCGAGCAGCAGCTTCGCGGCCACCGTCGCTCCGTCGGCGCGGATCGTGCCGGACACGGCGGTCGCTCGTGCGCGGGTCTCGTCGGTCAGGGCCGTGGTGAGCGCGGCCGACAGGGACTCGAAGGTCGGCGTCGGACCGTCGTGTGCCGCGCCGATGCCCAGCTCGGCCACCCGGCCGGCCCAGTACGGCTGGTCCGCCAGCTGGGGAACCACCACCTGGGGCGCGCCGGCCCGGGTTGCGGTTGTCGTGGTGCCCGCGCCGCCGTGATGCACGACGGCGGCCACCCGGCTGAACAGTGCCTGATGGTTGGCCTCGCCGACGGCGAAGCAGTCGTCCCGGCCGTCGCTCAGGGCGAGGTCCGCCCAGCCGCGCCCTATGACGATGCGGCGCCCCTGCGCGCGCACCGCCTCGACGGCCACCTGACCGACGTCCGTCGAGGCGTGCATCGGCATACTGCCGAAGCCCACGTACACCGGCGGCGCACCTGCGTCCAGGAACGCCACCAGGTCGGCCGGGAGCGGGCGTTCGTCGGGCAAGAGCCAGGCGCCGGTCTGGACGACGGCGAGGTCCGGCGTCTCCTGCCACGGGTCCAGCACCGGATCCGTCGCCAGCCACGGCCGATCGCCGATGACGTAGTCGCGGACGTTGTCCACCGGGGCCATACCGGCCGCCGTCCGGTTGATGTTGAGCGCCTCGCCGAACAGCGCGTCGATGTTCTGGGCGTCCAGGTCCCACAGCGTCCGGTTGTCGGTGACCTCCGGTGGGAGCGGCCGCCCCGGATACGCCAGCGGCCGGCGGTGCGACGCCGGCAGGGTGAGCTGCTGGAAGGTCACGGACACAGACTGGATGCCCAGCATCTCAGCCACCGACAGCGCACCCGCCGCGGCCGGGATCATCCCTGTCGCCACCAGCACGTCGCATCCCCCGGCCGCCTCGGTGAGGGCGACGAACTGCCCCGCGATTACCTCGGCGGCGCGCTGCGGCAGACCCGCCGCCGGCGGGGCCTCCTTCGTCCACGCCCGCGCCGACCGGCTGACGGGCACCAACGGCACGCCCACGCCCTCCAACCGCCGCGCGAAGTCCTCGTCCGGCGGCGCGCACACCCGCACCTCCGCGCCGAGTTCCCGCAGCCGCACCGCGAGCCCCACCAGCGGTTCGACGTCCCCACGTGACCCATACGTCGACAACAACACACGCACGTCGCGATCCCCGTTTCCGTAGGTTCCGGCTTCGGTCGGCGATTCTGCGGCATGCCGGGGGCCTTGCCGCAAGTCCCCCAGTGCGCTATACGTTGAGCACGGCAAGGAGAGGGCAACCTCCTTGCCTTCGCCTTTTTCCAGGCCTTGCACGCACACGTCGCGGCCCCAAGGCGGCCGACAGGGATACCCAGAACGCGGCAGAAGTCGCCCGGGCTGCGGGCACGAGGAACCGAAGTCCCAGACCCGACCCCTCAAATCGCCGTCTCTGGATCGCGCAGCGCCGCACCCACCGCCTCCCCGCAGTGCCAGTCGTTCGCATCCGGCGCACACTTCATGCGTGAGCGATGAGTTCGGGCGGCGGATCGGGTCAGTCCTGGTATGACTCGAATCATCGCTGACATCTCGGTCTCCCTCGACGGCTTCGTGACCGGGCCCGACCCCGGCCCGCACAGCGGTCTGGGCGCCGGCGGCATGGCCCTGCACACCTGGGTGTTCTCCGACGACCCCGACGACCGCCGGATCCTGCGCGAGGCGACCGCCCGTTCGGGCGCAGTCGTCCTCGGACGCCGGCTCTTCGACGTGGTCGACGGGCCGAAGGGCTGGGACGACAGCATCGGTTACGGCGCCGGCGAGGTCGGCAAGCCCGCGTTCGTCGTCGTGACGAGCTCGCCGCCGAAGTCCGTGCGGCTGACCGGCCTCGACTGGACGTTCGTCACCACCGGTCTGTCCGACGCCGTCACCACCGCACGCAAGCGCGCCGAGGCAGCATCGTCGGACAGCGGCAAGAACCTCGACGTCGTCCTCATGGGCGGCGGTGCCTCGATCGGCTCGGCGCTCGAGGCCGGTCTGGTCGACGTGCTGACACTGCACCTCGCGCCTGTCGTACTGGGTTCAGGGACCCCACTGTTCACCGGCACAGCGCCGCGCACGCTGGTGCAGCGGAGCGTGATCTCGACATCGACCGCGACGCACCTGACCTACGACGTCCTCTGACCACGTCGAGGCTCCCATCGAGCAGTCAATGGCGCCCTCGTGGGGCGCCATTGCACAGCCGCGCCCATCGGTGCGCTCCGCGTCCTCGCTGCCGCCCGAACCAGCGATGTGCCGGCATCGGCCCCGTGCCCGACGGTGGTGATCGCTCCAGTGGGCCAGTTGGGCTGCACAGCACATCACGCAACCGAGCGGCCCCTGAGCCCTGAGAAATACCGTTGGCCGGCTTCCGGAGTGATCTCTAGGCTGAGCGTGTGGCCCACGCAAAGACCTCATACGTCTGTTTGCCTTGCCGAGTCGCGTACAAGCAGCCCTACGACCGGGCGAACTGGCCCCGCACCGGCCTCGTTCCACGCCGCAAGCAGGTCATTGCCCCGCCCCCTGGTGGCGGTGGTCCTGAAGGGCAGAACGTTCCTCGCCGAAGCAGCAGCGGCACCGCCTGACCTTCGCGACAGCGAGCCTGCCGGGAAAACCCAGTTGCCCCACCCGAACGCCGCTGACAAGGTCGCGCCCATGCCCACCTTCTCCGCTCATGACGGCACCGAGCTCGCCTACCACGTGTTCGGGGACGGCCTTCCGCTGATCTGCCTCCCCGGAGGCCCGACGGACTCCGCGTACCTCGGCGACCTCGCCGGCCTGTGTGCGCACCGGCAGTTGATCAGGCTGGATCTCCGCGGAACCGGCCAGTCCGCGACACCGCAGGACGCGGCCTCCTACCGCTGCGATCGACTCGTCGAAGACGTCGAAGCCCTGCGCGAGCATCTTGGCCTCGACCAGATGGACCTGCTCGCGCACTGCGCCGGCGCGAATCTGGCCGCGCTCTACGTGAGCCACCATCCGGAAAACGTCAGCAAACTCGCGCTGATCACGCCGAGCGTCAGGGCCGTCGGCCTCACCATCACAGGAGACCTCCGGCTTGAGACAGCACGGCTCCGCCGCGACGAGCCGTGGTTCACGGAAGCGTTCACAGCCCTGGAGGACATCGTGGCGGGCAAGGCCACCGCCGACAGCTGGCAGGCGATCACACCGTTCTCCTACGGCCGTTGGGACAAGGCGGCGCAGGCGCACCAGACTGCCGGGGACGAGCGGATGAACGCGGACGTCGTGGCTGCCTTCGGCGCCGACGGCGCTTTCAGCTCGGACACCACCCGCGGCGCGCTCGCCCAGTTCATGCCGCCGGTCCTCATCTTGGCCGGGGAAGTCGACCTGGGAGCTCCTCCTCGCACCATGGCCGAGTTCGCGGGTCTCTTCCCGAACGCCGAACTGGTCGTCCAGCCCGGCGCCGGACACTACCCATGGCTCGACGATTCCGACCGGTTCGCCGCGACCGTCACAGCGTTCCTGGGACAGACAACCGCGCTGTCGTCGTAGTCCCGGGCGTTGAAGATCGACCTGGGCATACCGTCGCCGTGCACAGGTGCGCGGACCCGGTCGCAGAAGCACGCTGCCGCGCGGTTGGGTTCGGGACGAGACAGACGCAAGCCTCCCCCGGCCGCAGCAGTCACCCCACCCGCCTCCGCGACTCCACCGCACCGCGAGAAACAGAGTGCGTCGACGCCGAGGTGACGCTCGCGTCCCGCGATTTGCGCATTCTGCTCCAGGAGGGGCGGCACCACACGGGGCGAACGCCGCCGCGCCGAGGCCATGGCCCGGGGCGGCGGCGCTGGACATCACGCGGTCAGTACCGGGTGATCGGTGCCCAGCCCTTGATCGCGAACGTGTTGCCGGTGTCTTCGATCTCCAGGGCGCTGTGGCCGCTGAAGTGGGCGGGCAGCACAAGGGCGTGAGTGTCGGCGGCCCAGCCGAGCAGGGGCCGGACCCCAACCGTCGGTCCCCGTCAGCGAAAGCCCTGGCCTGACGAGACCATGCCGCCGGCCGCGCGCAGGGCCGCAGTCCGGTGGCGTTCCCTGGCCGGGCGCCGCCAGGAACTTGCCTTGGATGCCATGGGCAGGGCAGCCGGGGACGGAAGACCAACGGGACGGCCCGGGCGCCCTGTTCAGGTGCGCCCGGGCCGTCACGTTCTCCGGTGCCGCCGGCGGAGGGACGGGGCCTCAGTGCCCGGCGGGCTCCCCAGGGCGGGCGTGGCGCGGCAGGAGGAAGGCGAGCAGGAAGGTCAGGGCGAGCATGCCGTCGACGATCCACAACAGCGTCTTCATGACGGAACCGAAGCCGCCGCGGAAGGCGGACGACGCGGTGTCCTGCAGCACGGCGGGTATCCGGGCGGCCGCCTGAGGCGAGGTCACCGCGGCGCGGGTGTCCTTCTCCAGGCGGGCGCAGGACGCCGGAGTGGCGGCCGGGTCCTTGGCGACGGCGCGGTCCGAGGCGCAGGTGCGCAGGTCCGCCACGATGCGCTGCTGGGCGGCGGGCGCGACATCCGCGGCCGCCAGCCGGCTTCGCAGGTCGTCGGAGCGGTGGTCGACGGCGGTGGCGATGCCGCCGCCGAGCAGGCCGAAGAACACGGTGCCGAGGATGGCCACGCCGAAGGCGCCGCCGAGTTGCTGCACCGCGGTCATGGTGCCGGAGGCCGATCCCGTCTCGTGCTGCTCGACACTGGCGAGCACGATGTCGAAGAAGGGCGCCATGAGCAGGCCCATGCCGATGCCGGTGACGAGCAAGGCGGGCAGGAGCTGCCAGGGGCCGACGCCGTCGCCGACCATGTCGAGGGTCAGCCACACGCCGGCCACGCCGAGCGCCATGACCAGCGCGCCCGCCTGCAGGACGGCCCGTCCGAACCGGGCGACGCCCTGGGCGATCCCGAAGCCCACGATCATGCCGCCGGACCAGGGCACCATCACCAGGCCGGCTTTGAGCGGCGAGTAGCCGAGGCCGATCTGGGTGTAGAGGTTGAAGACCAGCATGAAGCCCTGCATGGTCGAGAAGAAGACCAGGCCGAGTGTCATACCGCCGCTGAAGCCGCGCTTGCGGAAGAGGCTGGGGACGACCAGCGGGTCGCGGCCGGCCTTGCTTCGACGTGATTCGTAGACGGCGAAGGCGACGAAGACGGCCACGGAGGCGGCCATCATCAAGAACGTCCACACGGGCCAGTCGTACTCACGGCCCTGGACCAGCGGGAAGATGATGAGCAGCGCGGCCAGCGAGACCAGGAGCATGCCGGGGATGTCCAGGCGCGGCTTGCTCGCGGACCGGCCTGTGGGCAGGTAGCGCAGCGCGCCGAGGAGGGCCGCGGCACCCAGCGGGAGGTTGATCAGGAAGATCATCCGCCAGCCGGTGCCGAAGCAGTCGGCGTCCACCAGCCAGCCGGCGAGGATCGGCCCGCACACGGCGGACAGTCCCATGACGGGGCCGAACATGCCGAAGGCCTTCTGGGACTCCTTCGGCGGGAACATCTCCTTGATCATGCCGAGGCCCTGCGGCAGCATCACCGCGCCGAACAGTCCCTGGACGACGCGTGAGGCGATCAGCATCTCGGGTGACGCGGACACCGCGCACAGCAGTGAGCCCACCGTGAAGCCGGCGGCTCCCACGAGGAACATCCGGCGGCGCCCGTGGATGTCTCCGAGCCGTCCTCCGGTGACGAGGCCGACGGCCATCGAGAGGGTGTAGGCGGCGGCGAGCCACTGAAGTGTGGAGGCGCCGCCGCCGAGGTCGGCCCGCATGGAGGGACCGGCGACGTTTGTGACGACGGCGTCGAGGAGATCCATCACCTCGGCCGCGAGGATCACGAAGAGCGCAGCCCAGCGCCACCGGTAGGGCGCTGGCGAGTCGGCGGGCGTCTCGGTGGACGCGACACCGGTGGTGGACATCAAAACTCCTCGCGGAACGGCCAAGTCCGCGGTGACGTCCCGCGGGCGCGGCAAAAACGGATGAACGGGCGGGGCCGGTTGTCGGCCGGTAGGACCCCGAGGCGGGCGTCCCGACACTCAGGAGAACGGTGTTCACGTTAACAGAACAGCGCTCACCAGGAGAACAGCGTTCATTAAGATATAGCGTAACTTCGACGTCCGGACAAGATATATCGCGTTCGACCGTCGGGGTGAGCACCGCTCGCCGAGGTGAACACTGTTCTGGCCGATGCCTAGACTGTCCTCATGACCGACGCGGCCGCCGGCACCCCCGCACCCCCTCCGCCGTCCCCGTGGGAACGCGAGCGCCCCGCCCGCACCCGCATCTCCCCCGCACGCACACCGCTGTCACGCGAACGGGTCGTCGAGGCCGCCTTCACCGTGCTGGACCGCCAGGGGCTCGACGGACTGTCGATGCGTCAGGTGGCGGCCGAACTCGGGGTGACGGTCTCCGCCCTCTACGCCCACGTCAGCTCCAAGGACGACCTGCTGGAGCTGATGTACACCCGGCTCTTCGACGGCTTCACGATGCCCGAACCCGACCCTCAGCGGTGGCAGGAGCAGGTACGCGACTACGCCCGCGCCGGACGCCGGCGTCTGCTGGCCCACCGGGACATGGCCAGAATCTCCATGGCCCACGTCCCGTTCACGGCCGAGCTGCTGCCGCACGTCGAGGCGTTGCTCGCCGTGTTCCGCACCGCCGGGCTGCCCGACCGCATCGCGGCGGAGGCCGGCGACCTCATCTCCACCTACATCGACGGGTTCGCCCTGGAGGAGGGCATGTGGCAGGACCGGGCCGCTCAGCACAGCGGCGAGAACTCCTCCCTGGCCCGCCCCGACTGGCGCGAGATGGCCGGCGAGATGCAGAACTACTTCGCCTCTCTGCCCGCCGAGGACTTCCCCCACCTGCGGGCCCTGGCCGGGGTGATGGTGACGGACTCCTCCGACGAGAGGTTCGACATCGGCCTGGAAATCATCCTGCGCGGCCTGGCGAGCTACCTGCCCGACCCGCAGGTCCCCCCGGCACCGGACCGCCACCGCGGCACAGACACCTCCTGACCGACGACACCCGCGCCGCCCCTGCCGATGTTCCTTTCCTTGCCGCTGTTCCCTTCCCCGCCCCTGCCCTTGCCCCTATCTCAGCCCCTGCCACGCACAGGGCGGCCGGCGCCAAGCTGGATCCGCACACCTCGGTCTACTCGTCGATGGCCTCGGCGCCGGGCGCGCCCGCTCGGCCATCCGCGGTGCTCCGTGTGCGCAGGATGGCCCAGCCGACGAGCGCCGCAGCCACCATCGTGAGTACGAGGCCCGAGAACGTGACCGCCTCCTGGAATTCCCCGGTCTGCCGCGTGCTCCAGTTCGATGTGGCGATGCTGCCGGTGAACAGCGCCGCGAGGGTGGTGCCGCTGACGGCGATGCCGACGCCGGAGGTGACCTCGGTGGCAGTGTCGACGAGGGCCGCGCCGATCGTGGTCCGATTCGTCGGCAGACCCCGCAGCACGTTGACGCCGGCGACGACGCCGACCACGCGCATCCCAGCCGCCACGAGCACGAGTGCGGCCACGACCCACACGTACCCGAACCTGCCCAGCAGAGCGTAGACGGCGAGCCCGGACACGACCGCCGAGGCACTGAGCCATGCGGCCCGCTCAAGACCGACCCGTTGTACGAACGGACTGATGACCGCTCCGCCCGCGATGAGAACGACGACCTGCGGCAGCATGCCGATGGCGGCGAGTGCGGGCGACCACCCCCACTCGAGCTGCAGTTGCAGGGTCACCATGTATCCGAGGCCCGCGGTCGCCAGCCCGGACGCGGCCTTGAACGCCAGGCCGCTTGAAACGAGCGGGTGAGCAACGAGTTTGAGATCCAGGAGTGGGTAACGCGCCGAACGCTCGCGGAGGAAGAAGAGCATCGCCGCCACGACCGCCGCGGTCGTGGTCGCCCACGGGGCCCACGATGCGGCGCCCTCGTTCACGAACAGCGTCGGCGCGAGGAGCGCGAGCACGATCGTCGCCGTGGCCAGCACCGCGCCTGCACTGTCCACCGGATCGCGGTGAAGGTCGGCTGTCACGTCCGCGGCGACGCCGGTCCGCACACCGATGATCGCGAACACGGCGATCGGCACGTTCACCAGCAGCAGGACCTGCCATGGCGCGATCGCGAGCACGAAACCACCGGCTGTCGGGCCGATCGCGAGCCCGACCAGACCCACGGTGGTGATGAGGGTCGTCGCACGAACGCGTAGGGCGTCCTCGTCGAACAGCCGGAAGGCCAGCGCCATCGACCCTGGCGTTGTCATCGCGGCCGCGACCCCCATCGCCACCCGGACGGCGATCAGTTGCTCCGCAGTGGTGACGAAAGCGGTCGCCAGGCTCGCCACGCCGAGCAGAACCAGCCCGATGAGCATGATCCGGCGCCGACCGAACCGGTCGGCGATCGCGCCGAACGCCAGCATCAACCCGCCGAACACCACGGCGTATGCGCCCGTCACCCACTGCAAGGCGATCGTCGAAGCGTGCAACTCGCGGCCGATCGAGGGCAACGCGACATTCAGAATCGAGTTGTCCAGCATCTCGAAGAGAAACACTGACGACAGTCCGGCCAAGGCCACCCATGCCTCGCGCAACGACCGGGGCGAGTCGGGCACGAGGGCCGTCGCCGCGGGCGCCGTTGCGGCCCCATTGGGAGTGCTCACGAACACCACCTAAGATACAGTTTCCTATCTTACGACTGGCAGAGTAGGGCGCCGGAATAAGATAGGCAACTCTATCTAAGGGAGATGCGGATGCCCGAGCGACGCCGCGGAGCGGCACTGGAGAAGGCGCTCCTCGATGCCGCCTGGGAAGAACTCACAGACAACGGCTACGCCAGGTTCACCATGGACGCCGTCGTTCAGCGCGCGGGGACCAGCCCTTCCGTCCTGTACCGCCGCTGGTCCGACCGCGACGAACTCGTCCGGGCGGTCATCATGCACATGCTGGAGGAGCGCCGCCTCGACACTCCCGACACGGGAAACCTGCGGGAGGACATCCTCACCCTCATGCGGGAGATCAACGCCACCCGCGTCCAGCTCATCACCGTCATGAACGTGCACCTGGCGAGTTACCACCAGGAGACCGGAACCAGCCCCGGTGACCTGCGCGACCCTCTCGCGACGGGGCGCAAGAAGGCTCTCGACGTGCTCTTCGCCCGCGCCGTCGACCGCGGCGAGATCAAGCCCGAACTCCTCACCGAACGCATCAAGTCCCTCCCCTTCGACCTGCTGCGCCACGAGATCCTCACGACCTTCGCCCCCGTGCCCGACCACGTCCTCGAAGAGATCGTCGACACGGTCTTCCTCCCCCTGGTGCGCTGACCGGCGGCGGCCGACCCCACCGTGCGGTTTGCGCGGCGGCGCCGCCGCCGGCAACCGCACCGGCCGCTTCACCCTCGTCATGTCACCTTCCCGCGCGACCCGGGCAAGTCGACACCGTCGCGGCGAACCCCGACGCGGTGTCGGAGTACGCCGCCCTGAAGCAGGGCACGTTGCTCGCCCCTACTTCGGATCCTGGTTGAACTTCGAGGTCGACCAGCGGTAGCCGAGCACCACCAGGCCGAGGCACCAGGCGAGGGCGATCCATCCGTTGTCGCCGATCTCGGTGCCGAGGAGGAGTCCGCGCAGGGTTTCGATGGCGGGGGTGAAGGGCTGGTACTCGGCGATGGGATGGAACCAGCCCGGCATCGTATCCAAGGGGAATACGGGCGAGATCCGTGACGTCATCATGGCACCACAATGACACCATCGCAAGCCTGATTGGCGCTACGCTCCGGGCCAGCTGCCAGCGGTCATCCTGAACTGCGAATCCTTCCGGGGGCTCCTGAGAGGCCGTGGCGCCACACCCATCCACGCACCTGCGGGCAAGCCCACGTGCTTGCGGTCGCACGGTTTGACTCCAATGGCGCCGCGTGGCATCGAATGACTCGGCAGGGACATTGCATGGCATCACGTGGCACCACCCGGCATCACGTGATGCCATGCGAGCGATGCCGCAAGTGGGCGACCGTCCTCCCCTCGCAGCCCACGGGAATGACGGACAAGCGGCCACGTGTTAGCCGGTGAGGACGAGGAGCACCGGAGCACGACGTGAGCACTCCCATGATCACGGCATCTGTCGCCGAAACCCTGCGAACGTTGCGACGCGCCGCGCCGGAACCCCTGTGGTGGCTCGGACCGCTCCTGTTCATCGTCGCCATTCCGGTAGCCGACGGTTTCCTGCCGCCTGACATCCATCTCGCGCACCTGCTGGTCGTCGCCGTGGCGGTCACCGCCATCGGCGCCGGCCCGCGCGTCACCACGCTGATCGGGGCACTGGCGGTACTCGCCCTGGTCTCCGCCGGAGTGGAGCGACAGACACTGACCACCGAGAGCGTCGTCGTCGAACTATCCGCTCTCCTCGCCGTCTGCGTTTTTTTCGTCCTCTTCACGCGTCTGCGGGACCGGCGCGAGCGGGAACTCCTCCGGGCGCGCTCCGTCTCCGACGCGGCACAGCGCGTCGTCCTGCGGCCGTTGCCGGAGCGGACCGGACCCTTCACGCTCGCCTCGGCGTACTGCAGCGCCGAGGCGGACGGGACCATCGGTGGCGACCTCTACGCCGCCGCCCGGATCCCCGGCTCCACACGGCTGCTCATCGGGGACGTCCGGGGCAAGGGCCTCCCCTCGATCAGCGACACGGCGATCGTGCTGGGCGCCTTCCGCGCCGCCGCACACCGTCAGATACCGCTGCCGGAACTGGTCGCCTACATCGAGGACGCCGTTCGGTGGGGACTCGCGGAGTTCTCAGAGCCGAAGGAGGACGCCGCCGAGCGCTTCGTGACCGCCGCCGTGATGGACATCCCGGACCACGAGCCGGTGGTGCATGTGATCAGTTGCGGGCACCCGCCGCCCCTTCTGCTGCACGGCCCGACAGGCACAGCGACAGCGCTGGCGGTGCCCGAGCCGTCACCTCCGCTGGGCCTCGGCGTACTGCCCCTGTCCAAGGGCGTAGACGGCACACCCAGCGCCTACGCTCCGGCGACTTTCCCCTTCGAGCACGGCGACCGGCTGGTGCTGTACACCGACGGCGTCAGCGAGGCCCGGGACGCGCACGGTGGCTTCTACCCGCTCGCCGAGCGTGCGGCAGCCTGGGCGGATCAGGCACCCGGTCCGCTGGTCGAGAGACTTGCCACCGACGTCCGCACATACGCCGGCGGCCGCCTCGACGACGACATGGCCGTCATCGTCGTGCAGCGGGACCGAATACCAGCAGAGAGCGCCTAAGCGTGGATCGGCACGTGGTGTCCCCAGCCTCCCCTCGATACCGGGCACAACGCGCAGAACTCGTCGGCGACCTCGTCCTGGGCTACAAAGCCTTCGCCGTCGACGTAGACCAGACCCTCGGCACCTGCAACGCCGAGCCTGGCTCCCCCTCCGACCGACGGGAACTCCTCGCCAGTTGTAGCAGCCAGCCCGCCTGACGAGCGGGACACCTGGTCATGCCTGACCGTCCGCACCAGTCGGCACGGGCGGTCCTGTCAGCGGTCTTGCCTGGTCAGGCCTCCGCGTAGATCTTCTCCACGAAGGTCGCCATCTGGTCGTCGGAGAGGTGCGGGGCGAGGTCGGCCTCGCTGATCATGCCCACCAGCTTCTTGTCCCGGATCACGGGCAGCCGGCGGATCTGGTGACTCTGCATCTCGTCCAGCACATCGGTGACATCCGCGCCCGCGTCGATCCAGCGCGGGGTGCCCTGGGCCATGTCACCGCACGTGACCTTCGCGGGATCGTGCCCCTTCGCCACGCAGTTCACGACGATGTCGCGGTCCGTGACGATGCCGCACAGCCGCTCCGCGGAGTCGCTGATCGGCAGGGCGCCCACGTTGAGCTGGGCCATCAGCTGGGCGGCCCGGTCGAGGGTCTCGGTGGCGGGGATCCATTGGGCCCCGGGGTGCATGATGTCTGCGGCGGTGGTCATCGCTTCAACCTCCTGATCGCGCCGTTGCTGCGGGCGCGGGTGCGTCCGCTTCGGCGTCCTCGTATCCATCCTCATTCGCCTGTTCGGAGTACGCGACTCCGCCCCGCGGCACACCGTCGTACGAGTGAGGACGCCTGTCATCTCGGTACGGCCGTGCAGCTGCACGGCGTGGCTCTGCACGGATGCGGCACCCGCGGCCCTTCGTCACGGTCCGCCGCCACCATGGCGGCGGACGGCACAGGCGCCACCACCCCGGCGCCACTACCGGAGGCGGCGGAAGTACAGGAGCTATCAGCACCGGCGGGGCCACCGGGGGCGGCGGAGATGGGGGCGGAGCAGCGCCCGGCGGCGGCTGAGGGGCACAGGCCGACTCGCGGTGTAGCCCCCTGCCGGCTCGGAGGGGGCTCTCTCACCTCACAGATGGCGATGGGGCGAACGAGGAAGTCGGTCCCGCGGCCTCGCGGCTGCCGCCTCGTCACCAGTCCCGTCACTCGTTGATTGTCGCGGGCAACGACATCGGTGGCGAGCACGCTTCAGCGGACCCAGGGGCCGGGAAGCTCCTCACGGATCGCCTCAAGATCGGTAGCTGTACGACCACGGGCGTGGATCCAGGAATGATCCTGGAGGCCGTCTCGGCGCACCAGCCGGCCTGGGGCCGCGTACCAGCGCACGGGTGAGTCGTCCTCACTCGCCCACATCGGATGGTCAGGCAGGGCGACCCGGACGTATCGAGCATCGAGTCTCGGCGTCAGCGTGTCCGGGAGCTCGCAGGCGTCGTAGTGACTGTCCGCCCCGAAGAGCGACTCGCTCAGCACGAGCTCCGCCCATGCCAGGGACATCCGAGCGAGGAAGGGAATCCAGCCTGCGTGGGATTGCACCACCACTGGTGGATCATCCCGCTCGATCTGGGCGAGGGGGATCCCCCAGTAGGCACAATCCTGGTTCTCGCGGCGGAAGACCAGGACGCCGTTGCGGGCGTCATCGACGTAGAGCCCGGTCGGACAGACCAAGGGGTCCTGTTGCCGAGTCAGGTCGTCGCGGCGGCCGAAGAGCGCGTACCCCTCCCGCAAGGCGGGTGGCAGTTCGAAGCCCAGATCGGCTTCCGCGGCTGCCAACTCGTCATCGGAGCAGCCGTCTTCGGGCTGCAGCGGACGGCCCGTCCATCCGTCGGCAAACCATCGTACGAAGTCCCAGGCCTGGGAGCGAGTGCGCACTCCGAGTCGCAGTGCCACCGACACATCAGGACCGTTCATCATGCCGGGGAGGCTACTGCCTACCGGGCGGCGGCGATCGCGCCGACCGAGGTGCGCACCGGGCAAGGCAGGGGCCGGCCGGTGATGGCGTGGAGCAGCCGCACGGCACTCCCGCTGACATCCGTCATCGCGATCACCAGGCGGCCCTGACCGGGTCGTCGTCCTCCGGTCGGCCGCAGCTCGGGACAGCGCGCCCCGATCGGATCCGCAATCGTGTCCCAACTGCACACCTGCACACCTGCCCCCGAACCCTCCCGGACAGGACCGCTCCTGCGGATCCGCGCGGGCGGCAGGACCGCACGGCCGGAAGGCTCGCGCGCGGGACGGCTCGCGTGCCGGACGGCCCGCGCAGGACCGCCCGCCTGACGGCAGCTGTCATTCGTGCGGCTATCTGAAGCCCCTGTTCAGCTGCCTGCCATCGACCGGTCACGACCACTGCGCAGCGTGCCCCTCGAACCACACGTTTCACCTCAGGAGGGCACATGGGCACGTCAAGACACCAGAACGGACTGGACAGACGCGCGTTGCTGCAGGCGGCCGTCGCCATACCGGCGGCCGGCGCGGCGGTGACGGCGGCGTCCACGATCGCGGCGACGCCCGCGCGGGCCGACTCGGCGAACAGCGGCGGCCGGTCGCACTTCGACGAGGAGAGCCCGCGCTTCGCACTCGCGGTCCTCCCCGACACGCAGTACCTCTTCGACGCGGACAGCGCGGACCCCGAGCCGCTGCGCGAGACCTTCCGCTACCTCGCCGCCGAGCGCCACGAGGCGAACATCGCGTTCATGACGCACCTCGGCGACGTGACGGAGCACGGCACGGAGGAGGAGATCGGCCTCGCCGCCGACACCTTCCGCACCATCCACGGCAAGGTGCCCTACAGCGTCCTCGCCGGCAACCACGACATCCGCTCGTCCACCGACGACCAGCGCGGTGACTCCGCCTACCTCGACGCGTTCGGCCCGGACCGCTACGCCTCGATGCCGACCTTCCGAGGCGCGTCGCCCGACGGCTACAACAGCTACCACGTGCTGCGCGCCGCGGGCCGCGAGTGGCTGGTCCTCGCCCTCGACTGGCGTGTGTCGGACAAGGGCCTGTCGTGGGCCCAGGGCGTGCTCGACGCACACCCGACGCTGCCCGCCATCCTCACCACGCACGACATCGCGTGGTCCGACGACGACGGCAAGGCGCAACTGTCGGACAACGGCACGCGTCTGTGGGACGGGCTGATCCGCGGCAACGACCAGATCTTCCTTGCGCTCGGCGGCCACTACTGGCCGCCCGGGCGCACCGTGCTCACCAACGACGCCGACAACGATGTCCACGTCCACATCACCAACTACCAGGACCGCTACTACGGCGGCGCCGGCATGATCCGCATGTACGGCTTCGACGTGGTCCGGAACGTGATCGACGTCCAGACCTTCTCCCCGTGGTTCCTCGCCCGGGACCCGGAGAAGCGCAGCCCGCTGGAGGCGGAGACCATCGAACTGACCGGTCCCGTCGACCGGTTCAGCCTGGACATCGACTTCGGCAAGCGCTTCGCGGGCTTCTCCCCGGTGGTGCCCCCGGCGCCCCGGCCGCCGGCCGCCGTGATGCCGCGCGGCACGGTCGCTTACTGGCGCTTCGACACCTCCGGCACGGTCGCCGCCGGGAAGCCGGGCACGTCCGTCCCCGACGGCGTCGTCGTCCGCGACCTCTCCGGCCACGGCAACGACCTCACCGTGAGCCGCGTCGGCGCCGCCGGCCAGGATGCGCTGACCTGGTCCGCGGACCACCACCCCGGCCAGCCGGCGCACG
The DNA here is from genome assembly GCF_042735715.1 of Streptomyces sp. NPDC059582. Classification (NCBI taxonomy): domain Bacteria; kingdom Bacillati; phylum Actinomycetota; class Actinomycetes; order Kitasatosporales; family Streptomycetaceae; genus Streptomyces; species Streptomyces sp. NPDC059582. Next base: position 57,614 of record NZ_JBHWCC010000020.1, on the reverse strand, counting down.
CCAGCCTGCGCTTCGACGGTGGCAAGAGCCCTGACCACGGTGCGATCCTGACCACCGCCGCCGGGGCAGCGCTCAACAGCGAGAAGTTCACCTCCGGTTACACCATAGAGACGTTCATCCGGCTGCCGGAGCCCTTCGAGGGCGACCACGCCTGGATGGGCATCCTCAGCTGGGAGGGCAGGAACGGCGACGCCGGCAAGACCACCGGCTGGTCCCCGCTGGAGCCCACCTGCAGCCTCAACCTCTCCCCGGAGCGGTTCCTTCAGTTCGTGGTCTACCCGCACAAGCAGGACGCCGACCCCACATCGTGGAGCCACGCCCTGCCCATCGGCCGCTGGACGCACATCGCGGTCGTCAACGACGGCCGCCGCACGGTGGTCTACGTGGACGGCTCGCGCATCGCCCGCAACCCCACGCAGCGGTCGACCGGCATCGCCACACTCGGCAAGCCGTTCGTGATCGGTGCCACCCAGTTCGACGAGCGCTTCGGCCAGGGCTTCTACGGCTGGATCGGCGACACCCGCATCGTGGACCGCGCGCTGCCCGTGCGGGACTTCCTCACGCCCCTCGCGTAACGCGGTGCCGTGTGCCGTGCCGGCCCCGCTCCTCGGGAGGCGGCACGGCACACGATCGGCGACCCGGTATAGCGGACCTCCTACGACAAGAAGGTCACCCAGGACAAGCACCACCCCCAAGCCCTGCGCCGCCTCGCCGGACACGGCCCGACGTCCTCTTCGTGATGCTCAGGGGCGGAACCTTCTGTCGACCCTGGCCCGTTCGGGCCGCCGTCAAGCCCGCACCTAGACAATGGTCAGGAGGTGATCCGTAGGACCGTAGTCGATCTTCCAGTCGGCATAGACCCCGCAGAATCCGTCCTCGGCGCACCGCAGGCCCACGGTCACCCAGCGGACCGATCCGTCGTCGCCGAGCGAGAACGCCACCGCGGCCTCGAACTCCTCGCTCCCGCACGGACAGCCGGCCGCCCCAGGCTCGTCGTCCTCCCAGGACTCCTCGTTCCAGTACTCCTCGCTGTCCGCGACGAACGCACGGCCGCCGCAGCCGGAACACTCCCGTAGCGCGCCGGACGCGTTGACCAACACGTGGAACACGCGGCCACCGCAACCTCCGCAGACGGAAGGAGCGATCTTCACCGGGCGGCCGTCGACCGCGCCCCGCAGGAACACTGCGAGCTCCGCCGGGACACCCTCGCCAACCTGATCCTCGACATGCACGCCGACATCGTTCCAGCTTGGTGCATGTTCTACGGAAGCCAGGAACACCTCTCACGCTCCAGCGTCCTCCTCGCCATGAGACGACGCAGAGCCCCGACGACCGCACCCTGCCACCCAGCCCGCCGGAGCCCCAGTGCTCGGACGAGGTGATGGGCGGTCAGCCTTCCGCCCTTCGTCCCGGCCGCGAGGAGGGCACTCCGGTCCGGCAGTGACACCACGGAGACGTGAGAGTCGGCGAATTGCTGCACGTTCGAGTCGCCGGACAGCGGGTCCCACCCCGTCTCGGCGTCCCAGCAGTAATTGTCCAGGTCCGCCTCCCCGCGGCTCGCGCTGCTCGCCGGTTCCTGGCTGGGGGAACCGGAGGCCGTCAGGGCCGCGGAGGCTGCTGCTTCACCGGATGACCGCGGTTCGACAGGGCAGGCGGGCGTCTGGTTACCGGCCAGGCTGGCGTTCCGTGATCTCCTGAAGCACCCAGCCGTTGCCGTCCGGGTCGTTGAAGGTGACGTAGGAGGCATAGGAGGTGCGGTCGGGATGCGGGCCGTCAATCCGCTCCTGGCCTGCGCCGTGGAAGACGGCATCTCCGGCTTCGTGGCCGTGGTGGAGAAGCCCGCCGGCGTCGTGGAATACCTCGCTCACCTCGATGCCGCGGCCGACGAGCTCCGCGCGGGCCGCTTCGATGTCGGAGACGATGAGGTACAGGCCCTGGACCGAGCCGGGGGCGGCGGAGGTCGTCCCCTTGCCGAAGATGATCGAACACTGCGACCCGGGCGGAGTGAGGTGCACCAATCGATAGTCGTCGCTGAACGTGTTGTCGACGTCCAGGCGAAATCCCACTGCCTCGTAGAAATTCTTGGCTCGATCCGCATCGGAGACGGGCAGCACGATGACTTCGAGTTTCAGATCCATTCGCTCATTCACCTTCATTCGGGTTCTGCAACACGAACCACCCCGGTTGAGCATGTGGCGGTACGGCACTCGATTCGCTTGATTCGTCACCAAAACAGTAGGTGACGGTGATCTCTGCGTCGATTTGCCACGCCCGAAGCGGAGTTGAAGGTGGCGAAGGTTCAACCGCCGCTGACATCCCCGCTATAACTTGAGGTGGCCGAGCTGCGCTGCGAAGCCGTTGCTCTATCGATCATGTTCAGCATCAGCCCGAATGCGGCGGATCGGGTTATGCGACTTTGCCTTCTTACCGCGACCGAAGATCACCCATGGCAGGAACTGCGGCGTATCGCTCAGGCACGACCGGCAGCACGCTCCGCTTCGTAGCAGAGTCCGCACGTCAGTCGTCTGGCTTCGGGCACCGAGCTGGAGGAATCGGTGGACGCGGCAAGCGGGTCGCTAGTGACATGCGCATGCCTACCGCAGATTCCGGCCCCGCATCGAGCGCAAACCGCTGCAGCAATGGGCGGGCTTGACGGGACGGTCGAAGCACGGCTCTCAAGAACGCAGTCAAAGCAGTGCATGGCGACTTGCCTTCCTGGGTTACGAGACCTTGCGGTCCCCGTCATTTTAGACGCAACTCCTCTCGCGCGCGCCCCAGCTCCCAGCCTTGGGATGGCACGGATTGTCGTCCTAGTGGAAGACTCGACGGCAGGCCATTTGAAGAAAGTCACCGAAGAGGTTCCGGGGCGCTCGGCAAGCCCTCAGGTCTCTCCCAAGGCGCTTCTTTTGATCATGGACACATCCCTGCCCCGCCCTGCACTCTCCCTGGTGACGGGCCGCCTCGAAGGGCTCATCGACCCGGGCGCCCACGCTGCCGGAGTGGGAGGTGCCGTATGAATTGCCGCCCACCCCGTACACCACCGGATCGATGAACCCGACGAGACGATGGCCGAGCCCCAGTGGTGGAGCGTGTTGTAGAGAGCGAGCAGCGTCGACTCATTACGAGGTCGGGCAGGGCTACTGGGTGTCGCTCTTCTCAGCTTGGTCGAAGAATTTCATGGCCATGAAGCCGTGCGCGTAGCTACCGCCTGCGCGCAGTGCCGCGGCAGTCATGACGGTCTCCGCCAGTTCCTGTTGGGTTGCGCCTGCGGAGTGCGCCGCCTTGGTGTGCGCCTCGATGCAGTACGCGCACTGGGTGGTCAGTGCCACGGCCACAGCCATGAGTTCGGTGTACTTGGGCGGGATGACGTTGCCGCTGCCGCGCAGGACCTGTGCGTCCCAAGCCATGAATGCCTTGAAGGCCTCGGGGGCACCGGCGCGGATCTGCTTGGCGTACTGGTGGTCGGTGTGCTCGTGGTAGGGCACGATGCGCTCCTGTGGTGTCGACTGAGGGGTGGCGGGACGTGGTGGCGTCCCGCAGTCGGCTGGATATGTGCAGAAAGCAAGAAGGGGCCTGACGGCCCGTCAGATGCGTCCGGCCCTGACGCCGCCGTCGACGTCCCAGATGGCGCCGGTGATCCAGTCGGCCTGCTCGGACAGGAGAAAGGCCACGGTGGGAGCGACGTCGTCGGGGGTTCCGATCCGGCCGAGAGGGTGGAGGTCGTTGAACGCCTCGAGCGCGGAGTCGATGTCGTCCTTGGGGATGAAGGCCTCGTAGATGGGGGTGCGGACCACTGCAGGAGCCACGGCGTTGACCCGGATGCCGTGCGGTGCCAGTTCCAGGGCCAGGTGCTGGGTGAGAGAGTGCACGCCGGCCTTGGCCACCGAGTACGCCGAGGACGGTGTCGCGGCCATGGCCTGATGCACCAGCATGCCGCCGATGTTGACGATGGCTCCCTTGTTGCCGCGGGCGATCATGTTGCGAGCGACGGTCTGGGTCAGGAGAAAGAAGGCTCGGGTGATGGCCTGGTACCGGTCGTAGTCCTCCGCGGTGTGGTCCAGGAAGGACTTGGGCTCGAAGATCCCGGCGGCGTTGACGAGGAGGGTGGCGTCGGCGTGCTGCTCGGTCAGGTCATCGCGCAGGCGTTCCACGGCCGCGGGGTCGAGCAGGTCGGCGGCCAGGCCGAAGACCTCTTCGGATCCGGCCAGGTCGGCCACCGCCTCGGCGACGCTGGCCTGGGATCGGCCGATGACGACGGCGCGGCCGCCACCCTGAAGGACACGGCGGGCGCTGGCCAGCCCGATACCGCTGGTACCGCCGACGACGATGACCTTCTGCCCGGTGAAGTCGAGAGTGTTGCTGGACATGCGTGTGTGCTCCTTGGTTCCGTACAGGGTCGAGGAAGCCGTACGGCCTCTCGTGTGGTTGTGTCCGGGTAATGGCGATGCTCGGATGTGGACCACGCGCATTGGTGGAGCGCGAGCGCCCGTCCTGAGTGCCCGGGACGTGTTCCTTTCCTTCAATTCGCGAGCAGCGCGCCGAAGGCGGCCGAGCCACTTCGCATTGCAAGGAACTCTGTGGGCCAGACATCGGAATAATTGAGATGAGTGTGGACTGGGACCGCTTGTCGGCGGGTCGGGGCGACGGCCCGGGGCCGCGGTCTTGCCGGTTCCCGGATATCCAGGAACGCCTCTGACTGTAGGGCCCTCCACACGGCGCCGGTAGAGGATCAAGGCGAATGTGGGTATAACGGGTGGCTATGGCGCGCAGAGGAGGGAATCGTGAACATCGAGATGTTGCGCTACGCCCAGGCCGTCTCCCGGACCAAGTCCTTCAGTGCCGCCGCGCGGGCCTACGGGGTGACGCAGCCGGCCCTGTCGAATGGCGTCGCCCGACTGGAGGGGGAACTCGGCGTCAAACTCTTCGACCGCTCGCCGCGCGGGGTCAAGCCCACCGCACATGGCGCACAGATCCTGCCACTGATCGAGCATGTCCTCGACGGCCTCGACGCGCTTGGCGCCGAGGCCCAGCGGCTGGCCCGACCTGTCACCGAAGCGATCCGCATGGGTGTGTCGCCCCTGATCGGGGCCGATCTCGTCGCCGAGGCGTTCCAGGCCGCCCGTACGCTGGAGCGTCCCCGCGACCTGGTCCTGCGGGAGGCTGACCTCGAGCCCCTGAGCAGCGACCTTCAGTCAGGCCGCCTGGACATCGTCCTCGTCCCCGCCGTGGCCGGCCTGCCCACGTTCCGGCACCGCGTCATCGCCCGCGAACCCGTGGTCGTGATCGACCCCTCAGCCTCCGGGAACGACAGCCCGGTCGAGCTCAAGGCCGCATCGGACGCCGCCTACATCCTCGGGCCCAGCACCTGCGGACTGACCACGTTCACCACTGAACTCTTCCACAGCCACGACCTGGCGCTGCGCACCTACCCGGGCGAAGCCGCCAGCTTCCGGGCGGTGGACGAGTGGGCGGCGATAGGCCTGGGCGCAGCGCTCCTGCCCCAATCCAAGATCACGCACGAACACACCAGCTGCCGCCCCCTCCTCCAGGCCGGGGCACCCGTCGAGATCGCCTACGAGGCCGTCTGGGACTGCGACACCCCTCTCGGAGCCGACCTGGAGGAATTGGTCGCGGCGCTCATCGTGGCCGGTGAGTCCCCACGGGCCGGGCGCGACACGGCACCCCGAAAAGCCGAGGACTAGGGCGTGTTTCGAAAGTCCCGTCCGGCCCGCGACGCCTGGCACGGCGTTTCTCGCACGTGCATCGACCGCTTGAAGATTGGCGCGGCATCGCCACTCGCTGTGAAAAGGCGGCGAACATCCACCTGGCCGGAATCCACGTCTCCGGCATCTTTCCTTGGTCTGCCATGCCGACGCCTCAGGAGCAGGAACGAACCGCATCGTCCCAGGCGCCGGGGCTGCGGTAGTGGTTCCTGTGCCCCACGGCGAGCACATGGCGCAGTTCCGCAAGGTGCTGGGTGTTCCTGGGGAGTTCCAACCGGTCGAGGAGGGTCAGTGCGACGGCCGGTTCCAGGTCGCCGTAGAAGTCATGGAAGCTCGCGAGGAAGCCCTTGAAGAGGGCCGCATGGAGGGCGGGGAGGCGCATGGCGGTGCGGTATGTCGGCTCCTTCACGGGCCAGCGCACCGGGCCCGAACCCTCCAGAACCCGACGTGCTCGGCGCAGCTGGGCTGCCGATCCACTTGCCACCACTTGGTCGATGTCCTCACCGAGCACTTCGGCGAAGGCTGTCGCGGAAGTGGACTGGTCCTCGAACCAGTCCACCCACAGCGAATAGGTGACGGCCTCGACGTCTCTGTCCGCTTCCAATCGCTGACGGTAGCCGTCCCACAGCATGTCGGCCGGCAGAGGACCCTTCGTTCCTTGGTTCGCGAACCGGATCTCGCACGTGACCCAGTAGTCGTCGAGGAGGTCCAGCAGACCGAAAGCCAGCCGCAACTGGTCCTCTGCATCCAGGTCTTCGGCGAACACGTCGCCTGCCCAGGAATGCGCCACTTGATCGGCTGTGAGCAGCACGTCCGGCTCCTCGTCGCTCACCCACCCGTCGCGCACCTGGCTGACGCCCTGATCAGCCAGCCAACGTCGTGCCGCCTCCACGGCTTGCATCTCCATTCGGGGAAGTATGACAAGCCTCATGAGATCCGAACGAAAGGGCCTAGCCGAGGTCAGGGCCGCCGGCCTCCGTCGGTGTTGGCTTGGCGTTGGCCGGGATCGTACGCCCAGAGGGTGTCTGGCCGGGTGTCACCTCATGCCGCGCGAGCTTGTCCGTCCACCGTGAAGTGGTCGGAGCCGGCGTCCTCGGCGATCGGCTCGGGCGGTTTCTGCCCCTGAGCGCTCCATGCGTTCGGTGTTTCCTCGTACCGAGGGAAAGTCTCGACCGGTACGAGCTCAACGGCGATGCAGCGCTGCCACGCGGAGCCCGTGCCTTCGTCCCGAGCGTGCGGTTGTGCGAGTTCGTCGCTACGGCTGGGGAGGTCCTCGGCCGGCTGAATGAGGGAGCTGAGAGCGGTTCCGCGGTGACGGCCGTGCTCCTCAGCGGTTTCGCTTCCGACCGGGCAGCGATCGTCCTCGGCGCGCAGGCCCCGATGCCGGCCGGTGCCGGGGCCGGGGAGGAAATCCGCCGACGAGGAGTGGTCGGTCTGAATGTCGGTGATGGAGGTAGCCATGACTTCCTTTCCCAGGGTGGGATATTCGCTGCTCATGAGTGGGTGTCGGACGGTCGTGAGGTGGTGCGAGAAGTGCGACACCAGCGAGGGGGGCCGGTCCGTCGGCTGTCCCCCGGCCTTGGTCGCAGGTGATGCGTGGCCGCCGCCGTTCGGCAGCGGGAGTCTCCCGCTCAGGTAACTGCCGTCGCAGGAGAGGAGGATGACCAGGGTGATGGCGGTGGCCTCGACACAGTCCGGGCAGCATGGGCGGCCCGGCCACGGCCGCGCGGGCCAAGGGCGCGGCCTTGGCGCCGGTGAGGTTCGGGTCCTCGGCGTCAGGGGCGTCCAGCGGTGCGACCGCCGGTTCGAGATCGTCGGTTGACATGGCTCACTGCTCCTGTGAATGCGTGAAAGCGTGCACCGGCAGCATGGGTTCGGAGGCCCGCGTGGCCTCGCCGGACGCCACGGCCCTGGACGGGGTCGGCGCGACGAGGCGGTGTCCGCGCCGTCTCCGGAACCTTGCGACGCCGTAGGCCGCCACGGTCAGGGTGGCGAGTACGGCGATGCCTATCGACCCGGCCGAATGCAGGAACTCGATGGCGGCGGCCCCGGCGAAATAGCCGAGCAGCACATTGCCGATGCCCCAGACCAGTGATGCCGCGGTGCTGTGGACGAGGAACCGGCGGTACGGCATGCCCGACACGCCGGCGACGTAGGGAAGGAAGGTCCGCACGACGCCGATGAACCGGCCGGTGAACACCGCCGCGCCACCGTGACGCTCCAGGAAGGCCTGGGCCCGTCCGTGGGAGTGATGGCGGCCGGCCCCGCGTGAGCGCCGTCTGCCGGCATGACGCGCGCACCGACGGCCAAGCGCGTAGCCGAGGTTGTCGCCGGTGATCCCTCCGATCACGACGGCGACGGCGAGGATCAGGACGTTGAGGTCGCCTCGGCCCGCGATGGCGGATGTGAGAAGGATGACGGTCTCCCCGGGGACCAGCAGCCCGATGAAGGCGCTGGTCTCACTGGCTGTCGCGGCGAACACGACAGCGTAGGACCACCATCCGGCGGCCTCGATGAATCCATCGATGTACAAGGTCGTCAGCCCGTCTTCCGCAGCGGTACGGAGCCGGTGGCCGGCCGTTGCCGCGTCGCCCCGTCACGACGCAGGAACGGCACGACCCGGCTTTCGGGGTCCCAAGCGTCGGCATCAGGCCCACGACCGCGTCTCCGGGGCCGCTGGACACGTCCTGCGACGTAATACGCGACGAGGGGCACACCCGCGGCCCAGAGCGCGGCGTGCATGTGGTGGCCGGCGGTCAGCACGGACGTAGCCACCCCGGACAGAGCCACCACCATCACGGCGATGCGCGCCCGCACGGCCGTGAGGTCGGCGGCCAATGCCAGTCCCATCAGCAGGTACCAACCCGCGAGGGCTCCAGGCAACGCCACGTAGTCACGGACGACAGACCCCTCTTGCGTCGGCAGCCCGCGCACGGACAGGGATTTGCCGACGACGAGACCGGCCGTGATGGACAGCAGCAACGCAATGGCCGTGCGAGCGTAGGCCGCGGGTCGCCGGTGGGCCAGCCAGAGCAGGGTCGGCGCCATCAGCAAGGGGGCGATGGCGTGGATCTGCGTGAAGGCGCTCGCCGTCTCCAGCAGGCCGAGGTGGTCTCGATCGCCGGGGATGAGCGCGATGAGGGCCGCGTGGAGGAGGGCCAGCGCCGCCGCACCCGTGCCTGCGTGGCGCAACGTCCGGTTCACGGCGTTCGACCGCGTGCGCGGGGCACGCAGGGTGGACTTCACCGGTTCCGCCCGAGCTCAACGGGGGTGCGGTGGTCGCCGGTTCGGACGAGGTCGGCGCATCGGCTGAAGCGCTGCGGCACAGGCGGCGCCAGGAGTCGCCCGACGCCCGTCCCCGCCGACGTGCCGCTGAGGAGCTGCGTGGGTGTACCTGGGCGGCGGAAGGACGGTCCGGTTCTGTGTGTGCGATCCGCCTGGCCGGCCGAGTGGTGCGCTGCGAAGGCGGTGTCCGTCGCGGTCACGGTGCCAGTTCCCATGGGGAACACCTCGATAAGGGTTGTTGACGAGTGAACTATCTGGTTGACGGATGGACGGTAAACGGCTGCGCGCGGCGCCGGTAGAGGATCACGAGTAATGCGGGTATAAGGGGCGCCTATGGATCGGAAGCGACAGCCGTGAACTTCGGCGGCGGTCCGGCGCGGTGATGCGTCGGCGGACTGAGTTGCCCTGTCCACCGTTCGGGCAGCCGTATGCCGACACGCCAGGGCAGGGTGGTCGGTCAGGCTGCCCGGTCGCTCGACGCCGAGGCGGCGGTCCTCGCACTGATCACGGCCCGTCCCCGCTCCGATTCCGGGAAGCGGCTGAGCATCGCGCGCAGTTCCCCGGCGTCGACGTCGGCACCGAACGGCTCGGTGCCCGGTTCGAGCCGTACTCCTTCAGCGAGGGGGCCTGCCGTGACGGGGTCGAAGCCGACGGCGTCGACGAGGCGCGCGACGGTGGCGAGGGCGTCCGGGTCGTCACCGGCGATGGCGATCGCCTTGCGTCCCGGCGTCCCCGCGAGCTGGGCCGTGTCCTCGAGATCGTGGTATCCCATGTGGTTGAACGCCTTGATCACACGCGCTCCGGTCAAGTACGCCTGCACGATCTCGCTCGAGGAGGTGAGCGGGTCGGTGAGGTCCTCACGGATGCCGTCGACCTCCCACCAGTAGTTCATCGCGTCGATGACGAGCTTGCCCCGCAGCGCTTCGGCGGGAATGCTGCGGTACTTGCCGAGCGGGAGCGCCAGGATGACGGCATCCGCTTCGGTGGCGGCCGCCGCCGTGACCGGCACGGCGCCGGGGGCGAGGACTTCAACGGTGAGTGCGATCTTTGCGGGGTCGCCCGATCCGGCGATGAGCACGCGACACCCGGCCGCCAGGGCCAGACGTGCCAGCACGGTGCCGACCTTCCCCGCACCCAGGATGCCGACCGTGCGCACGGGGGCGGCGGTGGGGATGTCCACTTCTTCTCCGTTCATTGCGTCAGCCCGCCAGGATGTCGCGGACCATCGGGAGCACCTTGGTGCCGTACAGCTCGACGGCGCGCAGGCGGGCGCTGATCGGCTGCGCTCCCGTCGTGTAGATGAGGTCGAACCGGCCGACGTCGAGTGCCTTGATGGCGCGGGCCATCTTGCGGGCTACCGTCTCGGGAGAGCCGATGTAGAGGGAGCCGTGCTCGATCTCGGCGTCGTACTCCTCCTTGCGGATCGGCGGCCAGCCCCGCAGCGCGCCGATCCGGTCACGGATGACCCGGTAGTGCGGCCAGTGCAGCTCCCGGGCCGCCTCGTCCGTGTCGGCGATGAAGCCCGGCGAGTGCATCCCGACCGGGTGAGCGGTCGTACCGAACTTTTCGGTGGCTCGCTGGTAGAGGTCGATGTAGGGCGCGAACCGTTCCGGGGTGCCGCCGATGATGGCGATCATGAGCGGGAACCCGTAGGTCGCGGTACGGATGACCGACTGGGGTGAACCGCCGACTCCGACCCACGTGCTCAGGTGCCCGGACTCGGTCTTGGGGAAGACGTCGGCGCTGTCGAGCGGAGCCCGCTTGGTGCCGCTCCAGGTGACGGGCTTCTCCTCCAGCAGCTTGGCGAAGAGCTCGATCTTCTCCTCGAACAGCACGTCGTAGTCGCTCAGGTCGTATCCGAAGAGGGGGAACGACTCGGTGAAGGAGCCGCGCCCGAGGATGACCTCGGCCCGGCCGTTCGAGAGTGCGTCCACGGTGGAGAAGCGCTGGAAGACGCGGACCGGATCGTCGGAGCTCAGCACGGTCACACCGGAGGACAGACGGATGCGGTGGGTACGGGTGGCGATACCGGCAAGAACGGTCTCCGGAGTCGAGATCGCGAACTCCGGGCGGTGGTGTTCACCGAGGGCGAGGACGTCGACGCCGGTCTCCTCCGCGAGAACTGCCTCGTCGACAACCTGCCGGATGGCTCGCGCGTCGGACACCGGGTTGCCGGAGTCGTCCTCCGGCACATCGCCGAACGTGTCCAGACCGAAGACGAGGTCAGACATGGGCGGGCTCCTTCGTGAGCAGTTGCTTCACCCGCGGGGCGACTTCGCGGCCCAGCAGCTCGATCGTGCGGGCCCGGGCTTCGCGGGGCAGGTTCATGACGTCGTACTTGAGGTCGAAACGGCTCAGGTGCAGGTCCCGGGCCATCGTGGCGATCTTGCGGGCGACGGTCTCGGGGGAGCCGACGAAGAGCGCGCCCTTACCGACTTCCGCCAGGTAGCGCTCGCGAGTCGGCTTGTAGAACCCGCGCTCCTCCGCGAGGGCGGCGACGACCGGCTGCCAGTAACGCCACCAGGTCCGCCTCCTCGTCGCTGTCGGCGATGAGTCCCAGCGAGTGCTGGGCGACGGGTTGCCCGGCGTGCCCGAACTGTTCGAGCGTGCGGTGGTAGAGCTCGACGTGGCCGGCGAAGCGCTGCGGGCGCCCGCCGATGATGGCCAGCATGAGCGGCAGGCCGTAACGGGCGGCACGGACCACGGAGTTCGGGCTGCCGCCCACGCCCATCCAGGTGGGGATACCACCCGGCGGCATCCGCGGATGCAGCTGCTGTTCGACGAGCGGCGGCCGGAACTTCCCCGACCAGGTCACCGTCTCCTCGCGCTGGAGGCGCATGAACAGGTCGAGCTTCTCCTCGAACAGCTCCTCGTAGTCGGCGAGGTCGTAGCCGAACAGCGGGAACGACTCCGTGGCCGATGCCCGACCCAGTACGAGTTGGGCGCGCCCGTTCGAGACGGCGTCCAGGGTGGAGAACTCGTGGTAGAGCCGCACGGGGTCGTTGGTGCTCAGTACGGTCACCGAGGTTCCGAGCCGGATGCGTTCCGTCGCGGTGGCGATCGCGGCGAGCAGGACGGGGGTGGCGCTGTCGTTGTGGCCTGGGCGGTAGTGCTCACCGACACTGAACACGTCGAGCCCCACGGCTTCGGCGAGCTTGGCCTCCTCGATCAACAGACGAACGGTCTCGGCATCGCTCAGCGGCCGGTCGCCGTCGGTCGCGACCTCTCCGAACGAGTTCAGCCCCAGTTGGAACGTTGTGGCAGTCATGGACTCCTCCTGCTGACTCCCGGGACATCCGGCGTCACACCGGATGCTTGACGTGTCAATCTTTAGCAGACATGATTGATGTGTCAACCAAAGGGGGTGGCGTCATGGGAGAGCGACACAGGGTGTTCCCCACCGCCGAGGAACCGCAGATCTGGCGTGCCTTCATCGAGACGACGGAGGCACTCCGCTCCGAACGCTCGTCACGCCCGCACGGCGAGTCCTCCGTGTCCCCAGGTGACAACGCCGCGCTCCTCGCGCCGCAAGAAGCGGATGGGCGACCGCGCCCCTCCCTGATGACCCCTGGCGGTCCCCTCGCCGTCCGCCTCGGCTCCGCGACCGCCGCCCAGCACATCGAGAGTGCCGCCACCCAGGTCGGGCGTGGCGGTCCGCCCGTCCCGGACACCTTCTCCCCCGTCCGGACACGATGGGGAATGGGCCGACCCCTCGCCGAGCAGACCCGGTCCGGCTTCGCGGGACGCGAAGGCCCAGGCGCCATGACATGCCGATCCGAGGGGCGCCGGCGTTCGACAGGCGGGCCCGAAAGCGCGGCACGAGAAAGCCGGGGCAGCTCAGGCGGTGCCGCGCCTCAGGAGTCAGGGCGACCCTCAGATGCGGCCGGGCAGGGCGAAGGCGAGGCCGGTCACATCACCGAAGACCTCTGGCAGTTTGGTGATGTGTCAACGAGCCTACACTCTCTCCATGGAAGAAACGGTGCGGTGGTTGACGCCTGAGGAGCAACACGCGTGGCGCAGCTTCGTCCGCCTTCAGGAGAGGCTCCGGGGCCGGTTGTCACGCCAGTTGCAGACGGAGTCCACGGTCTCGCCCGCGGACTTCGCCGTACTGGTCGAACTCACGGACGCACCGGACGGGCGGCAGCGGTCTCTGGATCTTGCCCGTGCGTTGGAATGGGAGAAGAGCCGCATCTCTCACCACATCTCCCGTATGGCCAGGCGCGGACTGGTGGTGCGGCAGGAATGTCCCGAGGACGGGCGCGGCGCCTTCGTGGTCATCACCGACGCGGGGCGCGCGATGATCAAGGGCGCTGCCCCACGTCACGTGGAGGCGGTGCGCGCTCTGTTCCTCGACCATGTCACGCCGGCGGAGCTGCGGACGCTGGCCCAGATCTCCGAGCGCGTGCTGGAGAAGCTGGACGAGGACGCGCCCTGACCAGGCCGGGTCGGGGCGGCCCGTGTCGCGTGGGCGTGTCCTCCTCGGACCCGATCACTCGAATACGGCCCCGACCGGGTGGGTCCGAGGCGACGGGGAGAGGCCGTGGATCGGCTCACCCGAAGCCGCACCTCCTCCGAACTCTTGCGTCATCCACCCCCGGAAAACGTGCGTGCGTACGAGATCTCGGCCGTGCCAGGATGGCATCGGGAAGCGAGGTCTCGTGAACGAGTTGAGGCGATTCCGCCAGGCACTGGTCGCGTGGGCGGCCCGCGGAGCGGAGGCGGACGCGGCCGCCGCGGTGGCGCGGGAGCTGGCCGGCGGCGGTGCGCGGACGATCGTGCTCGTCGAGGGGAGCAGCGATCAGGTCGCGCTCGAAGCGCTGGCCACACGCTACGGCCGCGACCTCGGTGCGGAGGGTGTCGCGGTCGTACCGCTCGGAGGTGCGACCAACATCGGGCGTTTCCTGGACGTGTGCGGCCCGCCGGGGCTCGGCCTCCCGCTGGCCGGTCTCTACGACATCGGCGAGGAGCGCCATTTCCAGCGTCATCTTGAACGGGTCGGGCTCGGGACCGGTCTCACGCAGACCGAATTGGAGACGCTCGGGTTCCATGTGTGCGACGCCGACCTGGAGGACGAACTGATCCGCGCGGTCGGGGCCGAGGGCGTGCAACAGGTGATCGAGACCCAGGGCGAGATGCGCCCCTTCCGCACCTTCCAGGGCCAGCCGGCACAGCGGGAACGGCCCGTGGAGCACCAGCTGCGGCGCTTCATGGGCACACACAGCGGCCGCAAGGCGCTCTACGCGCAGGCCCTGGTCGCGCACCTGCACCTCGATCGCGTTCCCCGGCCGCTGGAGCGCCTCCTCACGCACGTCTGACACAGCCGACGCCACGCCGTCACCGTGCAGGCATGCGGCGCCCGTCAGCGGATCGGAGGACCGGCGTCACCGGCCCGCGCACGTTTCCCGGGGTGGCCCTTGCTGCCAGGCCGCGGGAGCCCTGGGCGGCGCCCGCACGCGGCACCGCCCGGACTGCCGCGACGGCACCCGCGTGGGCCGGAGGCCTGCGTCCGGGCACCTCGCGGGTGCCCGGACAGCCGGTACAGGTACGTCAGCGCAGCGCGAACTTCTGGGCCGCGGAGCCGTTGCAGTCCCAGATCCGCAGCCGGGTGCCATTCGCGGTGGCGCCGCTGGGCGAGTCGAGACAACGGCCCGACTGCGGGTTGAGCAGCGAACCATCAGCCTGCTGCACCCACTTCTGACCACCCACACCATTGCAGTCCCACAACTCGACCTCGGTGCCGTTGGCGGTACCGTTGCCGACGATGTCCAGACACCGCCCGATCGTGGACAGCGAACCATCCGCGCGGTGCGTCCAGTGCTGATCCACCGCCCACGACTGGCAGTCCCAGAGCTGGACGGCCGTGCCGTTGGTACCGGTGTCGTCCGCGGCGACATCGACGCACTTGGCACCGGGACCGGTGACCGCGGCTCCGCCGTTCACGGAGAACTTCTGGGCCGTGGCGCCGTTGCAGTCCCAGATCTGCAGCGCCGTTCCGTTCGCGGTGGCGCCGCTGGGTGAGTCGAGACAACGGCCCGACTGCGGGTTGAGCAGCGAACCATCAGCCTGCTGCACCCACTTCTGACCACCCACACCATTGCAGTCCCACAACTCGACCTTGGCACCGTTGGCGGTACCGTTGCCGACGATGTCCAGACACCGCCCGATCGTGGACAGCGAGCCGTCCGTTTGATGCGTCCAGTGCTGGTCCTCGGCGTAGGTCTGGCAGTCCCACAGCTGAACGGCCGTGCCGTTGGTACCGGTGTCGTCCGCGGCGACATCCACACACTTGCCACCGGGACCGGTGATCGTCCCTTGCGGGCCGTTGGGCACGTCCGTCTCACCGGAGTATCCGGCCGAGACGATGTTCGCCTGGACCGCGCTCTCCGCGGCGTCGGTCGGGTAGCCGGCGACCATGACACCCTCGAAGAACGTGCCTCTGTTGCGGTTGCTGTTGTCCCCGCCGATGCCCAGGATGATGCCGCCTTCCTGTTGCATCGGCCGGTAGCCGCCGCGCGTGGGCAGACCTCCGTCCCACCACGTCGTCAGCGCGCCCGACTGGGAGTTGCCGCCCTTGAGGGCGTATTCGGTCTGGCCGTCGTTCTTCAGCACGGCCGTGACGAACGGGCTGTTGTTGCCGCGATTGGCGGTGTTGGAGCCGTTGTCGCCCTGGAACATGCCGTTCTCCAGGTCGGCCTCGACCCACGGCCCCGAACCGGTGCACGGCGCGAAGTAGCAGGTGGTCGCGATACTGACGGCGTCCATGTGCCCGTTGCCGGTGTCGGCCGGGGTGCGCTCGGCGTTGCCGTAGTCGAAACAGCAGTCGGAGCCGACGTGCGTGCCGCTGGCCACCATGTAGGCACCCTCGGGCTGCCCGTTGACGGCGACACCCGACGCCACTCCCGTGTAGCGGTAGCCAACGCCGGGTGAGATCCAGATGCCGTACACCTTGTGGCCGCCGGCGGTCACGGCGATCTCACTGGCGTCGGCTCCTCGGTCGACGCCACCGGCGGTCCCTGCCGGCCCGGGCGTGAGGTCGTTGTGCCGCGGGCTCTGGTCGTAGACCTTCGTGATGCGGCAGGTCGTGTTCGCACAGAACGTGTCCTGCTGTACCGCGTTCGCGTAGCCGCCCTGGGCCAGCAGGCCGATGTCGGACTTCACGCCGTCCGAGGCGCGGGTGACCTGGTAGAGCGGTCCGTTGTACGAGGAGTAGAGGGCCCGCGCTGTACTGTGCGCGGCCACGCACGACGTGCCGGCGCCGCCGTAGATGTCGCAGGGAAGGGAGCCGGCCGCCTGCGACGCGCCGGGAAAGCCGACCAGGACGCCGAGGGCCAGGCCGAGAGCCGACACCCCGACCGCCACCGCCCTCGCCGCTCGTCGAACGGTGGCGGCAGTCCCGCCTAACACTGTCTCCGCCAAAGACGATCTGGTTATGCGCATGACAAGTCTCCTCCAAGGTAGAGCCTTGACCGGATGTGCCGCCTACATCGACGGACCGCTCGCCTCGCGGCTCGGAACCTACGCAGCCTGTTTGAAGGCGTCAATATTTGTGTCATCGCTTTGGTACGTACTTTGCTTGATGTCGGAACGTGTTTATTCGGTCACGGCGCAAACTGAACTGACGCGGTGGAGTTCGGAGGTCGTCCGGACGCGCGGTCACGCCGACGCCTGCGACTGGCCACGGAGCCGGACCCGGCTGCGGCTCGCAGCGCAGGCCCGCTGAACGTGCCGCCGGTCCCATAGGACGCTCTCGACAGCTAGGAGGGTCCACCGGTCGTCGGAGGAAATGGGGCAGCGGCAGCGGCCCCAGGAGTCGTCGCCCTGGTGGCCGCGTCAGCGCCGGATTCGTCGCCCCTCGTCGCTGAGCTACTGGATTCGACAACCGGCCGCAGCCGCTGTCACGCCTTGTGGACGCCCAGCTCTGGCCGCCTCACCGACACGCCGCGTCGTTCGTGGCCGCGATCTTCTGCCACGACTTCGGCTGCGCCGCTACGACTCATCGACGACGATGACGCGGAAACCCGAAGCGGGCGGCACAGGGCGCCGTGCCCGCGGCGTACCCATGCACCGCGAACATCTCCTGGGCGCCCGCTCAGTGATCGTGGTCGTCCTCGCCCGCCTCCAGCAGGTTCGCGGCCGCACCCACGATGCTCGGATCGGGGCTGCCGACGACGTCCTCGTCCTTGTCCGCGTAGTCAAAACGGGCAAGGACGCTGCGCATCGCCTCGACACGGGCCCGCTTCTTGTCGTTGCTCTTCACAACGGTCCAGGGCGCCTGCACGGTGTCCGTCTCACGGAACATGGCGACCTTGGCTGCCGTGTAGTCGTCCCAGCGGTCGAGCGAGGCCAGGTCCATGGGGCTGAGCTTCCACTGTCGTACGGGATCGACCTGCCGGATCGTGAAGCGGGTGCGCTGTTCGCCCTGGGACACCGAGAACCAGAACTTGATCAGGTCCACTCCGTCGTCGACGAGCATCCGCTCGAACGCGGGCGCCTGCCGCATGAAGCGCCGGTAATCGTCGTCAGTGCAGAAGCCCATGACCCGCTCGACGCCGGCCCGGTTGTACCAGGAGCGGTCGAACATCACGATCTCGCCGGCGGTCGGCAGATGCTCGACATACCGCTGGAAGTACCACTGCCCGCGCTCGCGCTCGGTCGGCTTCTCCAGGGCCACGACGCGCGCGCCCCGCGGATTGAGGTGCTCGGTGAACCGCTTGATCGTGCCGCCCTTGCCGGCCGCGTCGCGCCCCTCGAAGACGATGACGAGGCGGCGCCCGCTCTCCTTGATCCAGCTCTGCAGCTTCAGCAGTTCTATCTGCTGCAGCCGCTTGTGCCAGTCGTACTCCTTGCGCTCCATGCGCTCCTGGTAGGGGTAGTTCTCCCGCCAGGTGTCCACCGGGGTGCCGTCCGGCCGGATCAGCACCGGATCGTCGTGGTCGCTGTAGTCGACGGTCATGCCCGCCAGTAGTGCTGTCATCGTGTCTCTCCGCCTTGGCCTCAGTGGAACTGCGGCACGATCAGATAAATCCCGTACGCGACCACGGCCGCGCAGGCCAGGAAGCAGATCCCGGCCTGGGCGAGACCGAGGACGTGAGTGCCGCCGCTGTCCGTCTCCCGCGCGGTCTCGACCTGAGAAATACCCAGGACACCGAGCGCGAAGACGACGACCACTGCGACGGTGACTCCGATACTCACCGCGGTGACCTCACCGAGTGCGGTCCAGTCCAGATCCATCGTACGAAACTCTCTTCGGGCTCAGGCGGCGGTGCCGACGCCGGCAGGCGTCCCGCCACGGACGGTGACCTTGTGGGTGTCGTTCACGTTGTTCGCGTGGACCGGGTCGCGGCGCGAGGCGACGACGATGAATGCGGCGACGGCGACGGCGCACAGAGCGATCACCGCGGTGCCGACGTTCCCACCGTGCTTCACCACGCTCGCCGAGACACCGCCGACCAGTGCGGCGGCCGGCAGCGTGATCAGCCAGCCGATCACCATGCGGCCCGCCGTGCCCCAGCGGACCTCGGCCAGGCGCCTGCCCAGACCGGCGCCGAGGATGCCTCCGGAACAGACCTGCGTGGTGGAGAGCGCGAAACCGAGGTGCGCGGAGGTGAGGATCACGGTGGTGGAGGCCGCCTCCGCCGCGAACCCCTGCGGCGACTGGATGTCGGTGAGCCCCTTGCCCATGGTGCGGATGATCCGCCAGCCGCCGAGGTAGGTCCCGAGTCCGATGGCGAGACCGGCCGACGCGATGACCCACACGGGGGGACCGGCGTCGTGGCCGAGAGAGCCCGCCGAGATCAAGGTCAGCGTGATGACACCCATCGTCTTCTGCGCGTCGTTCGTGCCGTGCGCGAGCGAGACCAGGGAGGCCGAGGCGATCTGGCCGAGCCGGAACCCCTTGGTCACCGATTCCTGGCGGCCCCGCGCGGTGATCCGGTACGCGAGGTAGGTGGCCAGCAGCGCAGCGACACCCGCCACGACCGGTGAGGCCACGGCAGGGATCAGCACCCTCTCGATGATCTTGTCGAAGTGGACGCCGTGCTCGCCCGCGCCGACCCACACGGCTCCGATCAAGCCGCCGAACAGGGCGTGCGAGGAGCTGGACGGCAGTCCGAGCAGCCAGGTCAGCAGATTCCAGAGAATCGCCCCGACCAGCCCCGCGAAGATCATGCCCGGTGTGACCAGCGTGTCGTCGACGATGCCGCTCGAGATCGTCTTGGCGACCTCGGTGGACAGGAAGGCACCGACGATGTTCAGGACGCCGCTGATCAGGACCGCTGTTTTCGGCTTGAGCGCGCCGGTCGCGATGGACGTGGCCATTGCGTTCGCCGTGTCGTGGAACCCGTTCGTGAAGTCGAAGGCCAGAGCCGTGACGATGACGACCGCCACAAGGAACGTGATGTGGTCCATCGCTCGATGGAAGCAATCCGAGGCGTACACCCGGGAAACCGGAGGCGACGTGGACGCGTGGCCGAGCGGAGGTGAATGTGCGTTTGGGGTCGTATCGGACCGGTCCGGCGACTCCATGAGCGGCACGCTGCCGACGGTCGCACCCGGCCAGGCTAGCGGCGCTGAACGGCGAGGGTCCACTGAGGTGTTGTACCCAAGGTCGGTGCGGGTCTGGCGTTGCGCCGGTGTGGCGCAGGAGTTCACGACGAGTGCGGGCGGAAGTGCTTCGTGGCCGTGCGGGGTGAGGGGCTCGGGGGCTGAGGGTGATGGGTGAGGGGTGAGGGGTGAGGGGTGAGGGGTGAGGGGTGAGGGGTGAGGGGTGAGGGGTGAGGGGCTGCAGGGTAAGTCGGACTCGAAGGTTGTCGACGCTCGATGCGACGTCAGAGAGCCCCGCATCCGCCTGGTGCAAGGCAACTTCCCCGATCCTTGAGGTGTAACGGCGTAAGAGCGTGCGACGGGCGGGCCGGGCCGCGCGGACAGGTCGGACAGGTCGGCGGCGACCCAAGGGCGGACGGCCGGCCATCGGACGAAGGGCGGCTGGGAAGCGTTGCCGCGCCATGGGGCCGCCAGGCCCCGCCTGTTGCCATGAGCCGTCTGGCGCGCTAGCGGGAAGCACGGCTAGAACTCCACGGCGTCCACGGCGCAGATGTTCACTCCCATGTTTCGCGTCATCATCTCCATTGCGGCGTCGGGGAGGTCGGGATGGATGTGGGCGACCGCGTCGTCCGGCACGGTCACTTGAAGGTGGCGGATGTGGGCGTCCAGCGCGGAGTACAGCACGCACTGTTCCGTGACCTGTCCGCAGAGCACGACGTGTCCGACGTCGAGCTGGCCCAGGAGGTAGGCGAGCGGGGTCTCGTAGAAGCTGGGAACTGCATCCTCGCGCCCTCCCTGGGCCTGATGCGTTCTCAGCTGGCGGTACAGGCCACTCCATCGGCCCTGAGGTCTGATCGGCGGCTTGCGGGGATGGCAGCACGAGGCGCGACGCCAGATACTCAGCGCCGGAAAGCCAACCGTCCTCCGCGACTGCTGCGCGGGAGACCGCCGAACCGGCGACCGTCGCGCCGGCCGGGCCGACGTACTTCTCCGGGACGGTCTTCTCTCCGCCCTCCCTCGCCGCTAGTGTCGTTTCCTGCCTGACCCGCTCTTCGATCTCGTTTCCTCGATCACAACACTCAACGTTTCTGCCGGCGCTGGAGCCGACGCCGACGCGGAATTCGATTCCGCCCCGTCTGCGTCAACTTGGACGACTCCTGGCGGCGGGGGGTGGTGCCCGCGACGGGCGTCGTTCTCTCGGACCGTCCCACCGCGCAGCGGAAGGTTCACCGTGACTCCGCGGCACTGGTTTCGTCGTACCGCACCGGATTTCCGCCGTACCGCACGGGGGTTTCGCAACACCGGATCGGGGAGGACGGGCATCGCCTCCTACCGTTCAGCCCTGCGGACCCCCGGCGCGGTGGCCTTCTTCCTGGCCGCGGCGCCCGCTCGGGTCGGGGTGGCCATGGCCGGTCTCGGCGTCGTCTGGCTGGTCCATGCCGAGACCGGGTCCTTCGGGGTGGCCGGCCTGGTCACTGGCTCGTTCGCCGTGGCGGAGACCCTGGTGGGCCCGCAGACGGCCCGTCTCATGGACCGTTTCGGACAGCCGCGCGTCCTCGTCCCCCTCCTGTGTGCCCACGCCGGAGCGACCGCCGCCCTGGTCGCGCTGGCCCTGACGGGGGCGCCCGCGGTGACGCTGATGGCGGCCGGCCTCACCGTCGGAGCGACCATCCCACAGTTCGGTGCGCTCTCCGCGGCCCGCTGGTCGGCCTTGCTGCACGGCAGGGCTGAACTCACACCGGCTCTCGCACTCGAAACGATCAGCAACGAGGTCGCCTTCCTCCTCGGTCCCGCTCTCGCCGTGCTGACGGCAACCCAATTGCACCCGGCCGCAGGTACGTTGCTGGCGGGGGCGCTCGTCGTCGGCGCCGGACTGGCCTTCGCGGCGCTGCGTCGTACCGCCCCGACGCCCGGCGCAACGGACGCCCCGAAACATGGGGCTGCCCGGGGCCCGGGGACTCTGTTGACCCGGAATTTCGCCACCCTACTGGCGGTCAATCTGGCCCTGGGTGTCTTCTTCGGCTCGACGCAGGTCTCGGTGAGCGCCTTCGCCGACGTCCATCACACCGCCGCGGCAGCCGGATTCCTGTACGGAATGATGAGCGCGGTAAGCCTGCTGGCCGGTCTGGCCTACGGGCGACACGGCCGGCACACCCCGTCCGCGACCCAACTGCCCCTGATCCTGGCCTTCCTGGCCTCCGCGTCACTGCTGCCGCTCCTGGCCGACACCCCCTGGCAGCTCGGCCTCGCCCTCCTGCTCCCCGGTGCGGGCGTCGCTCCGTGCATCATCGCCTCCTCGACGCTTGTCGAGTCGGTCATGGACCGATCGGTCCTGACCCAAGCCTTCACCTGGACGAACTCCGCGAGTGCGGCGGGCATCGCCGTCGCCGCCGCCACGGCCGGCCGGCTCGTCGACGGTCCCGGCGGCACACGAGCCGGATTCGCCGTCCCCCTCCTCGCCCTGACCGCGACGGCAGCCCTGACCTGGTCCAACCGCCACGCCCTCACGACAGCCGCCACGGCGTCCAAGCGGACACCGACTCAGACCGACTCGACAGACGAATACCGCTCGACCGACCCTCATGTGGAGTCTGATACAGGCACTGGACGGGGCTGATGCACCGTCTGCGGACGATCTTGAGCAGCCTGGCGGCGTGGCCGCGGTGGGCCCGCTAGCGGTCGGCTGCGGCGGCGATGTGGGCCCAGCCTGCCTGACGTACGAGCCGTTCCCGGTCGCTGACGCACGGTGCCGTGGCCGGACCGTCGGCCGCCCGACCAGGGCATTCGGCACGGCACGGCACGCGGCCACCATGCACGCGGCCTAGATGAATGATGCGAAGGTGTGAGTGGTCGAGACAGATGTCACCTGGTCGCGCAGACCGACACCAGCCGCGTGCACCCACCGCGATCTGCCGCCTGAGCCGGGCCACGATGGGTGGAGCCTGGCCGGTCGGGTGGGGGCTACTGGAGACGTGTCGCAGTCCGGATGAGGTCGGCGACGGCTCTGGACCGGCTGTGCGGTGGCCAGGCGATCACGGTGGTGACTGTCGGCGCGTCCAGCACGGGCACGGCGGCGAGGTCACCGTGCAGTTGCGCTCGGCACGACTCCGGTGAGACCGCACAGGCCCGGCCGAGCGCGACGAGCTGCAACAACTGCGCATGGTCGCGGACCTGCGGGCCCGGACCGGGCGGGTAGGTGCCGTCGGGGTCGGGCCAGCGTGGGAGGGGCAGGCCCGGCAGCCCGGTGATGTCGGCCATGTGCACATGGGCCCGGGCGGTGAGCGGATGCCCGGCCGGCAGGACCACGACCTGACTCTCCGTGCTGAGCTCTTCGGTGTGGAATCCGGCCGTCGAGTCGAACGGCCGGTGCAGCAGCGCCACGTCGGCCCGGCCCTCGCGCAGGAATCGTTCCTGCTCGGCCGGACCGCACAGGATGACGTCGACGGGGACCGCGCCGGGTTCGGCGGCGTACGCGTCGAGCAGTCTCGCCAGCAGTTCCCTGGACGCGCTGGCCTTCGTGACCAGGACCAGGCCGGGGCTGCCGGTCACGGAAAGGGCGGCGCGGCGGGTCCGACGCTCGGCGGCCTCGACCGCGTCGAGAGCCGCCCGGCCCTCGACCAACAGCACCGAGCCGGCCTCGGTCAGCGTGACAGTGCGACTGGTCCGATCCAACAGCACTGCCCCGAGCCGGCGTTCGATCCGCTGGATCGCCCGTGACAACGGTGGCTGCGCGATCCCGAGCCGCTGCGCGGCACGCCCGAAGTGCAGCTCTTCGGCGACAGCGACGAAATACCGCAGTTCCCGGGTCTCCATCCGGCCACGCTATCCCGGATCAATACCCTGACGGTATCGTTGCGCACCCGATCGGTCTTGGACCCCCGCCGAGGCCCGAAGGCAGCATCGTCCCTATGACTGAACGGACGATCGCGCTGGTCACCGGCGCGAACAAGGGAATCGGCTACGAGATCGCCGCAGGCCTGGGTGCCCTCGGCTGGAGCGTCGGCGTCGGCGCCCGCGACAACCAGCGCGGAAGCGCCGCGGTGGAGAAACTGCGCGCCGCCGGCATCGACGCGTTCGCCGTACCGCTGGACGTGACCGACGACGCGAGCGCGACCGCCG
This sequence comes from Streptomyces sp. NPDC059582, assembly GCF_042735715.1. NCBI lineage: Bacteria > Bacillati > Actinomycetota > Actinomycetes > Kitasatosporales > Streptomycetaceae > Streptomyces > Streptomyces sp. NPDC059582. The sequence goes on along the minus strand of NZ_JBHWCC010000020.1, from coordinate 33,945 downwards.
CCGCACGGCTGATCGACGAACAGGCCGGACTCCTCGACGTGCTCGTCAACAACGCCGCCATCGCAGGCGACATGCCACAGGAGCCCACCCGGATCGACCCCGCCACCATACACACAGTCGTGGACACCAACGTGATCGGCGTCATCCGCGTCACCAACGCGATGCTGCCGCTGCTGCGCCGCTCCGCCGCACCACGAATCGTGAACATGTCCAGCAGCGTCGGCTCCCTCACCCGGCAGTCAGGACCCGCCGCCGAGCAGACGGCAGGTCCGGTGTCCGCGGCGTACGCGCCGTCGAAGACGTTCCTGAACGCCGTCACCCTCCAATACGCCCGGGAGCTGAGCGGCACGAACATCCTGATCAACACCGGCTGCCCCGGCTACGTCGCCACCGACCTCAACGGCTTCCGCGGCGTGCGCACCCCCGAACAGGGCGCGGCGATCGCCATCAAACTCGCGACCCTGCCCGACGACGGCCCCACCGGACAGTTCTTCGACGACGCCGGCGCGGTGCCCTGGTGATGTGCACTGCGGCCATCACCCGCCAGGCTGATGGCGCTGCCTTCACGCTCACCGGCGCGAAGGCCGACGAACGGCAGACCCTGCTCGACATGCTCCACGGCGGAGTGATGGCCCGCGTCCTGCAACGCATCCTCGGCCTGACCAGCGCGATCTGGCCCAACGACCACACCGGCCAGCCCGTCATGCGCTCGCTGACCGCCTATGACCACTAACCCTTCGCATCATTCATCTAGTCGAGATGGAGCGTGTCGCCCGCCGCGCACGAGCGTGGCCGCTGTCCGGCGTGCGGCCGTGAGTCATACGCCTGGATTCAGGCCAGTCGGCTGTGCGAGCAGCCACCGAAGGGTGACTCATGAGGTGACGGAATGCCAGTCGCGAGTCGGCCCCGCCCCAAGGAGGGGGGTGTACGACAGCACGTGCCACCGGGGCGGCTCTCGTACGTTCGAGTGATCCCTGGTCGCACCCTTTCCGTGGCGACTCTCGTTGGTCGGCCTGGGGCTGATCGGCAAGGAGCCCCTTCACCTGCGAGAGACCTGCGAAGGAGACATGGTGAACCAAGAGGAAATGGTCGCCCTGTGGGAGCAGCACACGGCGTACGAGTTCGAGACCAAGGACGCCGACCTGACAGTGAGCACCATGGTGGACGACGCCAGTGTGATGCATCTGCCGACGATGAGCGGTGGTTCAGGCAAGGAACACCTACGGCGGTACTACCGGGACGTCTTCATTCCCGGCATTCCGCAGAACACCGTCACCGAGACGGTGGATCGGTCGGTGGGCGACGACTTCCTCGTCGAAGAGATCCTCATGCGGATGCGTCACGACCAGGAGATCCCTTTCCTGCTGCCCGGACTCGCCCCGACCGGACGGGACCTCGAAGTACCCCTGTTGGTGAAGGTGAAATTCCGCGACGGCCTGATGGAGAGCGAACGGCTCTACTGGGACCAGGCCGCCGTGTTGGCCCAAGTGGATCTGATTGCCTCCGAAGGCCTGCCCATGACCGACTTCACGGAGGTCGTCCGATTCCTGCGGGACAAGGTCATGTCCTGATACACAGGGGGATCATTGCCACGCAACACCGGGTGGTACGGCGTCGGCGGTCCTTCCGGGACACCTTCCCGGCCTGCCCGCTGCGCCGTACCTGCCACGGACGGTCGAAGCAGCGGGCTCACGAACTGCCCCTTAGATCATCTATGAGACCGGGCCTCGCGCAGGAGGCGGCGGGGGACGCGCTCTTCGCGGAGCTCCGCTCAACTCAGAACTGTCCGCCGACTCTTCAGAGCTGAGTCCATGTAGCGACAGCGCTCCAACGAGCGGCGACGCATCCACATCATCCAGTAGCAGAACCCGATCACTCCGACCGCGAAGACCAGCGGCAAGGTCAGTTCACCGGTGCTCACCCCCAGTACCAGCAGTCCGGCGGCGACCAGGCCCATGAAGCCCAGCCAGTACGGCAGCCACCGCTTTCCCCGCTCCATGCGCCCGAGGTGTTCGTCGACGAGCCGTCGCATGGTCGCCTGCTCCTGGGGATCCTGTGGCACAACACGGTGCACGATCTTGCGATTGAGTTCAGCGAGTCCGCGTGGGTCGGTGCCGGCCGCACGCGCGATCCTGCGACGTTGTACGGCCATGAACCCGACGCAGATGGCGGTGTAGAGCGCGGCCTGGATCACCCATATCGCCGGGTGCTCACCCCGACGGAGCAGGGCGTTGACCCCCACAGCCAACACAAGAACCAGGACCCCCTGTGCGAACAGACTGCGGTCGAGCCAGCTCTTCAAGGCGTGCACGGTACGTACCTCCTCGAACATCGACGGTTACCGCTGTCGCTTCCCGATTACCCCGCCGAACCCGGCCTAGCGGCAGGCCTCCCAACTGCCGCACGGCGACCGCTCAACGGCCATCGGTCCGGCCCGGGACCCCAGCCGAGTCGACGCCTTGATCGGTCCGCTCCCCCGCCGGCACGACACCGACCTCGGCGAAGTCGTCAACCACCGAAACCGCATCACCACCGTCGGGACGCCGCCCCCGTTCCCACCCGCGGCCTCAGCCATTTCGAAGCCGTACTTGAGCACACCCTCGCCTTCTGCGCCCCGCTCCGCCACAGTCCTTCGGGCGACGGACCTGGCGCCGTGCGGGGATACGTGAGGGCCCTCCGAGATCGGCGACCACGTCCAGAGCTGCTCCACGCGCGCAGTGAGGTGCCCTACTGCGCGGCGTCCGCCGAAGCTCGCTTGTCCTCGACATGGACGATGCGCAGTTCGGTGCCATCCCGATGACGCTTGGACCGTCCCAACAGTCCGACAGCGATCTCCGACTGATCACGAGGCTCATCAAGGCCGACATAGGTGAGGACGTCGTTGTGATGGCCGGTGACTACCCATCCCTCGACATCCTTGAGGTCGATCACCCCGAAGTCTCCTGCCGCTGAGCCGGCATGTACCGAGCCGAACTCGCCAAGGATCTCGGTAGCTTGGTCAGCAAGTTCTCCATCCGGAGCGGTCAGCACGACACAAGTGCCATGCTCGAACAGCACCCACGACTTTCGGGGGTCGGCCAGGAGCCGCTGCCAGACATCTATCAGCATCTCGGTGTTCACGGCGTTCATCATGCCGCGGAGCACTGACACAGGGTGCGGATCGACCGACGCTCACGGCGAACTCTCGCTTCCTGAACTTGCCCGCCGAACCGTCCCGACGGTCCTTGTGAGCCGCCGCCACCTCAGCGGGGTGACCGGACCTCGTTTCCGGGTGCTCGTGCTGGTCGTCGGCGGCAGTCCGTGTCCTAGATCGTCCGGCGGGGTGGTTCTTCCGATGAGTTCGCCGTCTTCAAACGGTCTACCCAGCGACACGACCGTTCGACAGGAGTGCCATGTCCACCATCCAGCCAGTGATCGTGACTGCCGACCAGGACGTTCTGCTCGGCTTCTATACGAAATTGTTCGGCGCTGAGGAGATCTTCCGGATACCGGCGGAAGGCCCGCCCTTCTACCTCGGCTTGCGCATCGGCGACACCGACCTCGGTCTGGTGGCCAAGGCGGACCCGGGGACTGGGGCGGCGTCGCGGATCCTGCTCAGCATCGCTGTCGACGACGTCGACGAGACGCTCGGCCGGGTGGCGGCGCTCGGCGGCTCGGTCCGCGGCGGCCCCAACAACATGCCGTGGGGACAGCGCGTCGCCCACATCCAGGACCCCGACGGCAACCCGGTGAACCTCACTCAGCCGATCCCGGCCCAGTGACGCTGTTCCGGGTGCGTGTGCTGATCGTGGGCCAGCTGCTACGCCGACCCCGCACACCCCAGCGTCATGCGGTCCGGCAACGGTACGTATCGAGTCGCGATCAACCCGCCCTGTCCGTCTTCGCCTCGTCGTCGGCCTGCATCTCGTAGAGGGGTCGGGAGCCCGTGCGAACGCGCTCGGTCCGGTCACGCGGCTGCGGCGCGAACGTCCGAGTCCGCCAGTCGGCCCGGGCCCACGTGACGGGCACCGCAGTTGGCCGGGGCTGTTCGCGCAGCCACGGTGTGGGTGCGACGCCCGGCGCACGGTGGGGCGGAGCGGACCGGCTGGTCGGGCCGGGGAAGGCTCAGTAGCCGGCGGTCAGCGCGCCGTCGATGGCGAGAGCGGCGCCGGTGATGAACGGGCTCTCGTCGCTGAGCAGGAAGGTGGCGAACGCGGCGATCTCCGACTCCTCGGCGGCGCGGCCGGTCGGCTGCTGGTCGAGGAGGGCGTTCGCGGCTTCCGGGTTGCTCTCGGTGAAGCCCCGCCACAGCGGGGTGTTCACCAGACCCGTCACCAGGGCGTTGACCCGCACTCCTGCCTTGGCGGCGTCGAGCGCCGTCGAGCGGGTGAGGCCCACGACGCCGTGCTTGGCAGCCGCGTAGGCCGGAGCCCCCGGGTCACCCACGACGCCGACCACGGAGGCGTTGTTGACGACGGAGCCGCCGCCGCTGGCCACGATCGCCGGAATCTCGTGCTTGAGGCTGTAGAAGACGCTGGTCAGGTTGAGGGCGATGACGCTGTCCCAGAAGGGTGCGTCGATGTCTCCGAGCGCTCCCTGGCTGTTGCCGCCGCCCGCGTTGTTGAACGCGCCGTGCAGGCCGCCGAACTCCTTGACGGCGACATCGACCAGATGGGCGATCTCCTCCTCGACCGTCACGTCGGTCGGGACGAACAGTGCCTTGCCGCCGTCTCGGACGATCTCCGCCGCGGTCGCCTCGCCACGCTCCTTGTCACGGGCCCCGATGAGCACCGCGGCCCCCTCGGACGCGGCGCGCTTCGCGAGGGCCGCGCCCATGCCGGAGGAGCCTCCGGTGACGATGATGACCTTGGACTGCAGACGGTTGGACATGCTTCTCCTTTCGGTGCCCGGCATGGCGGAGGTCAAGGCTGCCGGGATGCGGGTGTACGCCATCTCGATCAGGGTGTGCAACGAGCCGTCCAGGCCTCGACAGCGGAGGGCGGTAGGGGTTAGGGCGGTAGGGGTGATGAGACGGGTCCTCCGACACAACCGGACCGGGCGGTCACATTGACCGTAACACGCATACGGACCGCGCGGTCACGTTCGGACCCCGGGAAGGTGACCCATAGGTCACATTGCGCGCCGTACAAGCTGACCAGGGGGTCCGTTAAACTGCACGCGCTCGTGAACGAGGGAGGAGCCGTGACGGATCCAGCAGCGGTCAAGCCGATGCGCAGCGATGCCGTCCGGACCAGAAAGCTCCTGGTGACCGCGGCAGCCGATGCGTTCGCCGAACAGGGCACCGAAGTGCCCGTCTCCGAGATCGCGGAGCGGGCCGGGATCGGCAAAGCGACCGTGTTCCGGCACTTCACCACGAAGGACGACCTCCTGGCGGCGATCGTCACCGAGAAGATGGACCGCCTCGCCGAGACCGGCGAGCGACTGGCTCAAGCCGAGGACCCGGCATACGGACTGCGCGAGTTCATGAGCGCCGCAGTCGAGCTGCAGGTCGAGGACCGCGCCTTCTGCCAGGTCGTCCACGGCGTGGCCCACGATCACCCCGAAGTACACAGAAGCCAGGAGAAGCTGGACGCGGTCACCGACGCGCTGACCGACCGCGCCCGCCGACACGGTGCCATCCGCCAGGACATCACCGGGCAGGACGTCATGCTGCTGATGAGCGGGATCCCCCAGACGACGTCCCGCCTGCAGGACACCCAGCCGCACCTGTGGCGCCGCTACCTCCACCTGGTCTTCGACGGCATGCAGGCCGACGGCACAGCGAAGCTGCCGGGGCCCCCGCCCCATGCCGAGACCCCAGTCACTCCCCCTCCCTCCTCCTTCTAGCGTCCGCGTCCTTCTAGCGTCCGCGCGGCCGGCGGCCGCGAGGCGGACCGCGCTATCGGCCACCAGACGGACGCCGCACCGCGGCCACGACGGCTCCCGCAGCAGGGTGCGCGGCAAGGGAGCTGGGGACGTCGGCCTCATCGCACCGAACGTCGCCACCACCGCCGTCACCACCACCGTCACCGGTGACGGTGCCGTCATCGGCGCCGGAAACTTGATCATGGAAAGCGGCGCGGCACCCGCCGCGAATCCGTGCGCGGCGGCGACTCCCCTGCCTGGTCACCCACTGCCACCAAGGCAGTTCGCCAGGGCTGCTCGACACAGCTCGACAGTCCAGGGCCCACGAGCCCGTATGGCGGACACGGCATCGGCCGGGAAGAATCTTGCCAGGCACGGTTTGCACGAGATGAAGGTTCCCCGTATGAACGGTCGGTTGGCCCTGCTCGGGTCGGTGGCCCGTGGCCTCACGGAGAGCGAAGTCTTCCGTCTGGCACTGCAGCACGCCGTGGCGGAGCTCAGCGCTCTCGGGGGAACGATCCACCTCCGCGGACCCATGTCCGCGCTCCGGCTGGTTTCGGCGACCGGTATTCCCTCCGCCTGCATCCACGCCTGGGAGATCATCGACCAGGACGGCCCGCTGGCACCGGCCCAGGCCCTCCAACGCGGCACTGAGGTGTGGGTGCCGATGGCACCCGCCGGTCCCGGGACGCACGCGGCCGCACCGGCCGGCTCAGGCCGAGAACACGGTGGCGTCGCATGGCTCAGCACCGGCCTGGCCGCCCTGCCCATATCGAGCGCAGACCGCAGTATCGGCGTGCTCACCGTCCAGACCGGTGTGCAGGGAAAACCCACCTCGAGCCAGTGGGACTTCCTGCGCGGCCTTGTCGCATGGACCGAGGAACGCTTGGCCCAGGCGCCACCTCCGGTCAGACCTCCGCCGGACGACCGGAGCTCCGCTCGTCTGCGGCAGGCTCTCAAGGAGGTCAGCATCGGGTCGTGGGACTGGAACATCGAGACCGGCGAGCTGATCTGGGACGAAGCGTCCATGGGCCTCTACGGCGTCACACCGGACGCCTTTACGGGCAAGGTCGAGGACTGGATGAGGGTCGTCCATCCCGACGACCTGGCCTACACGCTCGCCGCCGTGGAGCGGGCGATCCGTGACCGATCGGTTTTCGACGTCGAGTACCGGGTGCGCAGACCGGACGGCAGCTGGGGCTGGACCAGGGCCCGGGCCAAGCCGACGTACCACGAGACTGGCGAGCCGTACAGGATGATCGGTATGGGCTGGGACACCAGCGAGTCCCGAACCGCCCGCGACGCCCTGAGCCGGGCCCTGCGCCACATGAGCGACGGCTTCCTGGCCGTGGACGACGACTGGCATGTCACCTTCGCCAACCTGGCGGCCGAGCGCATCCTGGGCCTCTCCGAGGAGGAGCTGTTCGGACGCGTGCTGTGGGAGCTGCCCACGACCAGGCCTGCTCCGAGGCTGGAAGAGCAGTTCCGCACGGCGGCACGGGAGGAGGGGCCCGCCAGCTTCGACTCGATGTTGTGGGGCAGCGACCGCCTGTATCAAGTACGCCTCGTCCCCGGGCCGGACGGACGCACCCTCTATTTCACCGACGTCACGGAGACCCGGCGTCTGGAGGTCGAGGCCGAGCGTTCGGAACGTACGGCGAGTGAACGTGCGGTTCGTGTCGCGGAGTTGAACGCCGAACTCGCCAAGGCGACGACTTCACAGGATGTGGTCGACGCCGTGGCCCGCAGGGTCCTCTCACCCTTCGGCGCGTCCGGCTTGCTGGTGCGGGTCATCGAAGGCAACCGACTTCAGAACGTCGGGGCCGTCGGTCATGCGCGCCAGTTCCGGCCCGCCCTCGACAACCGCACCCGGGTACCCGGCGACCCGGAGTGGGACACGATCACCTCGGGTACCCCGCTGTTCTTCTCCTCCCAGGCAGAGAAGTCCAAGCACGTACCCGACGAGCTCCTGCTGCCCGAGGCGGCGGACGAGCAGGCGTGGGCCTATCTGCCGCTGACCGCCTCCGGGCGCACCTTCGGCGTCTGCATGGTGGCCTTCGACCACCCACGCCACCTGACCGACGACGAGCGTGCCTTGCTGAGTACCATCAGCGCCCTCTTCGCTCAGGCCCTGGAGCGGGCCCGGCTCTACGACTTCGAGCACACTCGGTCCCGCGCGCTCCAGAGCAGCCTCCTCCCGCGCGGTCTGCCCACACTGCCGGCGTGCACCACCGCCGCCCGCTACCTCCCCGCCGGACAGGGCATGGACGTCGGCGGCGACTGGTACGACGTCATCCCTCTCTCCGGCGGCCAAGTGGCTCTCGTCGTCGGTGACGTCGTCGGCCACGGCCTGCCCGAAGCGGCCACCATGGGCCGACTGCGCACCGCCGTGCACACCCTCGCCGACCTCGAACTGCCACCCGACGAGATCATGAGCCACCTCAACGACATCGTCAGCGGCATGGGCGAGGAGTCCTACGTCACCTGCATCTACGCCCTCTACGACTCCACCTCGCAGGTCTGCTCGATGGCACGGGCCGGTCACCCACCACCCGCGCTGGTCCACCCCGACGGCTCAGTGCACTTCCCGTACACCTCTGCCGACCCACCGCTGGGTGTCACGAAGATGCCTTTCGAGAAGGTCGAGGTGCCGGTGCCCGACGGAAGCCTGCTCGTGCTCTACACCGACGGCCTGGTGGAGTCCTCCACTCGCGAGATCGACGCGGGCATGACCACATTGGCCCGGCTCCTGGGCACGGCTCACGACGACGGGGCGACGGCCGACCTGGAGCAGCTGTGCGACAGGCTGATCGACGGTCTGCTGCCCGTGGACCAACTGACCGCCGACGACTCCGCGCTCCTCGTCGCACAACTGCACGCTCTCCCGGCCGAAAGGATCGCCTCCTGGCCACTGCCCGACGCCGCTCCGGCAGCGGGCCAGGCCCGACGGCACGTACGGGAGCAGCTCGCCGCCTGGGACCTTCCCGATCTCATTCCCACGACGGAACTCCTGGCCAGCGAGCTGGTCGGCAACGTCGTCAGGCATGCCAGAGGCCCCGTCCGCCTGCGTCTGCTGCACAGCACCAAACTCATCTGCGAGGTCTTCGACGCCAGCCCCGCGATGCCCCGCATCCGCCGCTCGGCGGACACCGACGAAGGAGGGCGCGGCCTCCAACTGATCACAGCTCTCACCCAGCACTGGGGCGCGCGCTACACCCCGGACGGCAAGTGCATCTGGACGGAGCAGTCCCTCAACGGCCCAGCCTCGGAGCAGGGTTGACTGTGGCGAAGCGCTGATCCCAGGTGACCGCGGCGGACTCGGCGAAATCCGCCGCCGCCGAAGTCGGTCTCATCGTCGGACATGCGGACAGCGAGGTATTCGTGGTGGCCGCGGACCGATGAGCGGCACGGCGCTCGAATCCGGGCGACGGCACCGCGATCCGCGCGCGCCGCTACGGCCGCGAGGCCTCCAGCGCCAGGAGGAGTCCCTCGGCCAGGCGTACGGACGGGAACGGATCGTCCCGCGTCGTCGTGGCCCGGACGACGGCGCGCACCTGAGCACCGGGATACGTGTCGGCGTACGCCGCACACTCGTCCGTCATCTCTCTCCCGTGCATCACGTCTCTCCCGTCCGTCCCCTCCCTCCCGTCCCTCCTGTCCGTCCCCTCCCTCCCTTCCGTTCCATTCCTCTCTTCCGTCCCGTCCCTCCCTTCCGTCACGTATGCGCGGGACAGTGCGTCGCCGAGCACCCGCGCGTGGGCCTCGGCGAAGGCCCGCGCGTTCGCCTCGCTGCTCAGCCGCGCGTATTCGTGACCGTAGATGTCGGCCTCGGCCGGGACGAAGTCATTGGCCAGCGCGTAGTCGCGGGCACTCGTGTGGGCCTCGGCGTACGTGCTCGCCCGGTCGTAGGCGGCGTCGTAGAGGCGAAGGAGCGCCGGCCCGAGCACGGTCCTCCACGTGTCGCGATCGGCCGGCCTGCCCGCCGTCGTCGCACGATGCAGGTCTCCCAGGGCGGTGATCACGGCGGAGTCCTCGTCGGGAACCGCCCGGGCGAGGAGTGGCACGATCGTGTCGGCGTGCCAGACATGGACGGCGTGCAGGCCGGTCGCGGGCGGTCGTTCGGCGAGGAGCCCGTGCAGTCGGGCCGCCCAGCCGTCCGCGATGTCCGCCGGCAGTTGCTCGTGGAGGGCGGAGGCGACGTGCCACAGCCAGGTCGGCGAGGGTGCCCCGGCCACGGCCGCCGTGGGAGGTTCGGCGGCCGAAGACCGCAGCGCGGCGAGGAACGCCTCCGAGGCGGCGGTCGTGGTCATGGAGCACCTTGCCTTTCGTCGGGGAGGTCGGAGAGCCGGATCAGGCGTGCAGGCGGGTGCCGTTGACGGCCACGCGGCGGCCCTCCCTGGTGTGCGGGAAGTAGTCCCACACGGCGTGGTGCTGGACGCTGCGGTTGTCCCAGAGCACGAGGGTGCGCTCCTGCCAGCGGACCCGGCAGTGGAGCAGTGGGGTGCGGGCTATGTGCGCGTACAGCATGCCGAGCAGGGCGTCGCTCTCGGCGCGGGACAGCTGGGTGATGTGCGAGGTGTAGGGAGCGTTGACGAACAGCAGCTTGCGGTCGGTCTCCGGATGCCGGGCGACGACGGGCTGTTCGGTGCGCGGCACCTCGTACTCGGGCGGCGGGGTCATTCCGGCGGCGGTCCACGGCAGGGCTCCGTCGTGCAGAGCGGTCAGGCCGTCCAGGAAGCCGCGCATGGCGGGTGAGAGCAACTCGTAGGCGAGGTGCATGTTGGCGAAGAGGGTGTCGCCGCCGCTGCCGCCCTCGGGAACGGTGGTGATGTACAGCATCGAGCCGAGGGAGGGTTCGGCGTCGGCGGTCCCGTCGGCGTGCCAGCCGTTGCCGGCGACCTCGCGGGACTCCTTGGTGGCCTTGATCTCCAGGATGTGCGGGTCGGATCCCTCGGGCGCGAGTGCGACGGGGTGCAGTTCGCCGAAGACGCGCGCGAACCGCTTGTGTTCGTCGGGGGTGATGTCCTGGTCGCGGAAGACCAGGACGTGATGGGTGTGGAACGCGTGTTTGAGTTCCTTCTCCTGCTGGGGCGTCAGCTCCTGGGACAGGTCGAGGCCGGTGATCTCCGCGCCGAGCAGCGGGGTGATCGGGGCGGCGGAGAAGGTGTCGTACGGCTCGGCGGGCCGGGTGGTGAGCCGTTCGACGGCCTGCAGTGCGTAGTCCTCCATGAGGGACCTCCGTGGCATCGATGGGATCAAGGAACGGGGAGAATGGGGGCATCGGGAAATGGGGGAATGGGGCAATCGGTGCGGGGCAGGGGGTCACAGACCTCGGTCGAGGAGTTCGGACACGACGAGGCGGCCGAAGGCGAGGTTGCCGTGGATCGTGTCGTCCGTCTGGCAGAAGGCCGGGCGTTGGAGTCCCGTGCCGTCGGTGACGCGGGCGCGCAGGTCGACGATCTCGACGTTCCGGGAGGCGAGTTCGGCGCCGACGACGTCCTGCGCCGCGAAGAAGACGCGCGGGTCGGACAGGCCGGGCACGCGCTGGGGCGGCAGCGGCGCCAGGACGCGCAGGCCCAGCGCGGCGGTGTGGTCGTAGAAGGCGAGCGCTCCTCGGACGCTCGCCCTCACCAGGTCGGCGAAGAGGCGGCTGCGCAGGAAACCGTCCGGGACGGCGCCCTGCCGGTCCCGGTGGACGTCCCAGTTCTGGCGGGTGGCCACCGTGTGCGCACTCAGTCCGAACGTGCACACCAGCGGCACCGGCAGCCCGGCGAGGACGCCCACGCCGAGCGTGTCGAGGAACTCCCGGTACAGCCGCTGTGCTGCGGCCTCCCGGAAGGCGATGTCGGTGCCGTCGGTGTCGAAGAAGGGACCCAGGAAGTCCCGTCCCGAACCCACCGGGCCGCCCACGAAGGGCAGGCCGGCGGCCTGGGCCGCCCGTCCGACGCAGCCGGCGTGGGAGTCACCCAGCAGGAGGAACCGGGCGGGGGCTGTAGTAGTCGAGCACGGCGTCGTCACACCAGTGGTCCTCTCCGCCGGCGGCAGGGGTGGTTGGTCCGGGCGCGGTGGGCGCCTGGTCGGTCCGGCCCTGGAGGGCCTGGAAGAAGTGCCGCATCACGAAGGCCACTCCGTCAGGACTGACCGTGCGCAGATTGGGTTCGTAGAAGCGCGCCCGGTACGGGAAGCCCGTGATGATCTCGTACGACGGGAAGTAGTCGACGTGGTCCGCCTCGTCGGCGAGTTGGCCGGCCGCCGCGCGCAGTACGGACTTGGAGTGGGTGGTGGCGACGAGGGCGTGGCGGCCGGTGGCGGTGGCCGTGAGCGGCACCGGGGAGACGGTCAGGACGGTGCGCAGCCGGGAGTTGACACCGCGGGCCAGGGCGAGCAGGTCCGTCAGGTCGCGGTGGACCCGCGCCACCGTGTGCTGGTGCAGGACGTGCCGGGCGGGGTCGAAGGTGCCGCGCACGGTCCCGGGGCACATCGGCAGAACGGTGCCGGTCCGCGTGTCGTGCCAGGCCTCGGTCAGGCCGAGGGTGAAGACGAGGACGTCGGCCTTGGTGAGAGCGGTGCGGATGGCTGCGAGAGTGATCTCGCGGGAGTGCAGCAGCTCGTCGTGGGAGGCGAAGCCGTCCGGTTCGATGGCGGGCCGGTAGGGGTCGTGGAAGGCGCCGTCCTCCTCCCAGACCTCCTCGGGCGGCTTCTCCTCGTCGAGCGCCCAGGCGACCCACTGGCGCAGGGCTGCGGCGGTGTAGATGTTCCCGGTGCGGAAGGAGAAGCGGCGGTAGCCGCGTGCCGTCCGCTCGGCGCGGGTCAGGCCCGGTGGTGCCGGTTCGGCGTCGTACCAGTGCATGCCCTCCTCCAGGAGGGCGCGGCCGATGTGGGCGGCGAAGCAGGATCCGGCGGTGACGACGGGGTCGTCCTGGCCGATGGTGAACTTCGGTGTCCACAGGTCGCTGATCGCGAGCGGGTCGGGTTCGGCGACGGCGGTACGCCAGAAGGACCGCGCGGGCAGGCGGGTGTAGGGGTGCTGCACGGTGGTCTCCTCAGGCCCTTCCGGCGAACTGGGACAGGGTGGTGTGCGCCTCGGCCGGGGGCAGCGCGAGGGTGGCGGCGATCGGACGGACGTGTGGCTCCGCGACGAGTTCGTAGTGCGTGGCGTCGACGTGGTGGACGCGCGACGGCCGGGGCAGGTGCGCCTCCCACGCGTCCGGCGCGGTCGGCTCCGGGGCCAGGATGCCTTCCTCGACCGGGCGTTCGGCGAGCCACACGGTGGTCGGGGTCCGGTCGAGCCGCGGCAGTCGGTGCTCGGCCATGGCGGCGAGGTTGGTGCGGCAGCAGCGCGCGAGGCGTTCGGCGTAGGCGCGGCCGGACTCCGGGAGCCGTTCAGCGGTGTCGCCGTTCAGCTCTCGGGCGAACACGGCGTCCACCTGTCGTTCGTCGTAGGCGGCGAGCCGCCTGCCCGCGCCGGGTGGTGGCGGGTCGAGGAGGTGCAGCGCGTCGGCGGGGCGGCCGTCGGCCTCGGCGAGAGCGGCCATCGACAGGGCGGTCCAGGCCCCGAACGACCAGCCCGCGAGCCGTAGTCGGCGGTCGGGTTCGGGGAAGGCGGCCCGTAGGGCGTCCAGGTAGTGCGCGGCGCGGTCGGCGATGGACCGGGCCGGCAGCCCGGGATCGCGCAGCCTCGGGTCGGCGATCAGGCAGACCGTCAGCTCGCCGGGCAGGGCGGCCACCAGGGGCCGGTAGGCCTGGATGTCGCCGCCGACCGGGTGGACCAGGCAGAGCACGTCCCGGCCTGTTCCGCGCTGCCAGACCTCGACGTCCACCGCGGCGGACGCCGGTGCGCCGGCCTCGAGGTGGCCGAGGATCTCGGCGAGGCTCACCCGGTGACTCAGGCGGGACAGTTCGACGTCGGTACCGTAGCGGCGTTTCACCTCGTCGAGGAGCTCGAGCAGGGTGAGCGAGTCGGCGCCCAGGTCGTACAGCGCGGCCTGCGGGTCGAGGGCGTCCACGCCCAGGAGGTCGAGCAGGACCTCGTTGAGCCCGACGGCGGGGTCGTCGTGCGCAGGCGCGGGTTGTGGCGCGGAGGCGGGTCGTGGGCCGGAGCCGGCGTCGGGTCGTGGGGCGAGGCCGGGTCGTGGGGCGGGGGCGGCTGGTGTGGCCGCCGTCGATTCGTAGAAGAAGTGCGCCTGGGCGAGGGACGTGGTGTTGACCAGCAGATGGGGCAACTGCATGCGCAGGGCCTGTTCGAACACCGCCACGCCGTCCTCGGGAGTGAGCGCCACCGCCAGATGGTGCTGGTGGCGGACGTCCGCGCTCAGCACACGCTGAGCCATGCCCACCTCGCGCCAGGCGTCCCAGCCGATGGTCATCCGCACGGTGGCGTCCTCGCCGGCGGGGGGCGCGTAGTGGGCGTAGGCGTCCAGGCAGGCGTTGGCGGCTGCGTAGTCGAACTGTCCGACTCCGCCGTAGCCGGCCGCCATGGACGAGCAGTAGGCCGCGTAGTCGGGATCGTGCTCGGCGATGAGCCGCTCCACGAGCAGGGCGCCGCGCAGTTTGGCCGTCGTCGCGTGGCGGGCCGTTTCGGGGTCGCGGTGGGCGAGGAGTCCGCCGGCGGGGGTGCCCACGGCGTGCACGATGCCGGCGAGACCGTCGAGGTGCGGGGCCAGCCGGTCCGCGACCCTGTCCAGGTCGTCGGTGGCCAGGTCGGCCGTCACGAGCGTGACACGGTCCGGGTGTGCTCCTGGCAGGGCCGGTGTTTCCGTTCCGCGGGCGAGGAGGACCACGCGGTTGCCGGGGTGCTCCAGGAGGCTGGCGGCCAGGGTGCCGCCGATGCCGCCGGTACCGCCGAGCACCAGGTGGGTTCCGGGGGCCGCCGACCGTACGGCGTCCGGCGGGGTTTCGGGGGCGGATACGGGCTGGACGGTCCGGTGCCACCAGAAGCCGTCGCGCAGCGCGGTCGCCGGTTCGGCGAGGGTGTCGTCGAGGAGCAGGTCGGGCAGGTGTGCGGCCCAGTGGGCGGGGCGGGGACCCGGCAGGTCGGCCCAGCGCAGGGGCACGCCCAGTTCCTGCCGGGGAACGTGGAGGGCGGCGCCCAGCAGCCCGGCGGCAGGAGTACGGACGGCACCGGTGACCGGCTGAGCTCCATGGGACAGCAGCCATGCGCGTGGCCGGTCCGTCTCCGGGATGTCGGACAGGGCACGGGCGAGGGCGGCGACCGTGTCGAGGCAGGCCCACTGGGCCGTCTCCAGAGCGTCTTCGTCGACGCTGTCGTCCAAGGCCAGCGGCAGCGCGTGCAGCCAGTCGACACCTGATCGGCCGTCCCGGGCGACCTGGTCCATCAGGGTGGCGAGTTGCCCCGAGTCGGCGGGGTCGGCCTCGTAGCGGTCCTCGTCCCGACGGGTGAAAGTCGTTCCCGCGCGAACGGTCACCACGCGGGCGTAGTGGCGCTCCAGGAACCGCCACGACTCGGCGTCCGCGTCCGGTGCGGCGACCACCACGGCGGTGCGCCGGGGCTCATGGCCGCCGGTGCGGGCCCGGCGCAGCCGAGTCCACACCGGCTGGTGCAGCCACTGGCCGGCGGGCAGTCGCCGGGGGACCGGTTCGCCGGCCGACCCTACGGCCTCGGCCCGACCGGGTGCGCGGGGGAAGTCGTACTCCGCCGTGTCGAAGGCGGGCGGCGGGAAGTCCCAGGGTGCGGGAGCGGGCCCGTCGGGCCACACGAGGGTGTCGCCGGCCGTCCAGGCCCGCGCGAGTGCGCCCGGGTCGCGGCCGTGCGCAGGCGGGCGCTTCGCCGGGTGCGGTGCCGTGACCTCGAGGAGCGCTTCGAGCCAGGCGACGGCGGAGTCGACGTCCGGGCAGAACGCGGCCGCGCGATGGCCGAGTGCCGGCCGTCCCGCCTGGAGATGGCGCAGGACCTGCGGGTAGGCGGTGGGATGGGCTCTCAGGTAGGCGGCGATACGGCGTGCGTCCGCATGGACCGCGGCCGCGGAGCTGCCGGACAGCACCAGGCACGGCACCGGCTCGGCAGCGGCGGGGCCGGGCGGCGGCTCCGGGTGCTCGAGCAGCAGGTGGGCGTTGGTTCCGCCGATACCGAAGCTGCTCACGGCGGCCACTCTCGGCGCGCCGTGCGGCCAGGGTTCGGCCGCGACCGGTATACGGAACGGCCCGTCCTCGATCTCGGGGTTGAGCCGGTCGAAGTCCGCGGTGGGCGGGATGATCCCGTGGTGCACGGCGAGCACGGCTCGCACCAGGCCGACGACGCCCGCGGCGGCGCCCAGGTGGCCGATCTGGCTCTTCACGGAGGACAGCGCCACGCGCGCGTCGTCCGCCAGGCCGTACGCCTGCCGCAGGGCGGCGGCCTCCACCGGGTCCCCGAGCCGGGTGCCGGTGCCGTGGGCCTCGACATACGCGAGGTCGGTGCCCTCGCGGCCGCTGCGGCTCAGGGCCGCCCGGATCGCGGCCCGTTGCCCGGCGAGCGCGGGGGCGCTGTAACTGAGCTTGTCGGAGCCGTCGTTGTTCAGGCCCGAGCCCGTGATGACGGCGTACACGGTGTCGCCGTCCCGGCGGGCGGCGGCGAGCGGCTTGAGGACGACCACGCCGGTGCCGCTGGCCCCGACGGTGCCCGCGGCGTCCGCGCTGAAGGGCCGGCAGTGGCCGTCCGGGGAGAAGATGTGCTGCGGGCGGTAGGTGTAGCCGTCGGTCAGTGCGGTGTCGACGAGGACGCCGCCGACGAGCATCACGTCGGCGTCGCCCTGGCGCAGCATCCCGGCGGCGACGTGCACACCGGCGAGCGAACTGGAGCACGCGGACTGGACCGTGAGAGCGGGGCCGGTGAGTCCGAGGTGGTAGGCGGCCTTGGTGGCGAGGAAGTCCTTCTCGTGGTGCAGGGCCAGCCGGAAGGCGTCGGGCAGGGCGTCCGGGTCCCCCTCGCGCAGCATGTGCTGGAAGTAGGTGTTCTCTCCGCAGGAGGCGACGAGTCCGACCCGGTGGGCCGCCGGGTCGCCGAGCCCGGCGTGGGCGAGCGCCTCGACGCAGTTCATCAGCAGGTGGCGTTGCTGGGGATCCATCAGCCGCGCCTCCTGCGGGCTGATCGTGAAGCGGCCGGGGTCGAAGGCGAGCAGGCCGTCCATCTGGCTGCGCGCGCCGACCCGGTCGTCGCCGGTGGCGAAGTGCTCGATGCCGCGCCGGCCGGTGGTGACCAGGTCCCAGAAGGCGGCGAGGTCGCGGGCACCCGGAAGGCGTACGGCCATGCCGATGACGGCGACGGGCTCCTCGGTCCGCTCCCCGGAGGTCTCCCGGGCCGGCCGGTCGTCTTCGTCACCGGTCTCGAGCAGGCGGGCCAGGGCGCGCGGGGTGACGTGCTCGAACAAGTCCGGTACGCCGAACGGGAGATCGCCCTCTCCGGCGCAGCGCAGGTGGAAGCGCATCAGGTCCAGGCTGGTGGCCCCGGCGTCGAAGAACCTCTGGTCCACGGCGACCGGCTTGCCGGTCACGCTCTCGAAGAGGTCGGTCAGCCGTTGTTCGAGCGGCGTGAGAGCTGCGGACGTGTGACCCGACGGGCGCAGTTCGTGGCCGGGGGCGGTGAGGGCCGCCCGCCGGTCCAGCTTGCCGCTGGGGGTGCGCGGCAGGTGTGCCAGGCGACGGAAGCGGCTGACGCGCACGTAGGCGGGCAGCAGACGGGCGAGGTGGCCGGTGAGTTCCGCGGGGTCGGGGTCCTCGCCCCGGCACTGGAGGGCGGCCACGAGTCGGCCGTCGTGGACCAGCGCGACCGCGTTGGCCACGCCGGGGTACTCCAGCAGCGCGGCCTCGACCTGCCCCAACTCCAGTCGGTGGCCGCCGAGTTTGACCTGGCTGTCGTCGCGGCCCGCGTAGTGCAGCAGGCCGTGCCGGTCGAAGCGGGCCCGGTCACCGGTGCGGTAGAGGACCCCGAGGTCGGGGTCGTCGAGGAACCGGTCGCGGTGCGCGGCGGCGGCCGCGCCGAGGTAGCAGCGCCCGGCCATCGGGCCGCCGATCAGCAGGTGCCCGGTGACACCGGGCGGGACGGGCAGGCCGTCCTCGTCGACCACGCGCAGCACGGCGTGCGACACCGGACGCCCGATCGCGGGGCGCGACGGCCAGGCGGCGGGATCCCCTTCGAGACACAGGGCGCTGACGACGTGGGTCTCGGTGGGGCCGTAGTGGTTGAACAGGCGCGCGTCCGGCAGGCCGGCGAACCACCTGCGGATCGCGTCGGTGCACACCAACTGCTCGCCGGCCGTCACCACTTCGCGTAGCCGGGACGGGAAGTGTCCCGTACGCACACCGTGTTCGGCGAGCAGTTGCAGGGCCACGTACGGCAGGAAGATCCGTTCCGCTCCCCCGGTCTCCAACTGGTCCAGCAAGGCCGGGACGTCCTGCCGCCAGGCGGGGTTCACCAGGCGCAGCAGACCGCCGGAGCACAGGGTGGTGAGGATCTCCTGGAAGGAGACGTCGAAGGACAGCATGGAGAACTGCTGGGTGACGGCCGTCCGTTCGAGGCCGCCCTCGGTACGTTGCCAGGACAGCAGGTTGCACAGGGTCCGGTCGGGAACCTGGACGCCTTTGGGGGTGCCGGTGGAGCCGGAGGTGAACAGGGTGTACAGGGGGCGCTGTCCGCGATGCCGGTGCGGCACGGGCGCGGCTCCCGGGGTGTCGGCCAGGGTGACCGGGTGCCGGGGCAGGGACCGGGGCGCGAGGGTGTCGAGAACGCCGAGGTCGGCGGGGGCGACCAGGACACACAGTGGGTCGGCCTGGTCGAGCACGTGACGCAGCAGGGACGGCGGGTAGGCCGGGTCGAGGGGGACGACGGTCAGATTGAGGCGGGCCGCCGCCAGGAGCGCCACGACGTGTTCGGCGGAGGGCTGGAGGTACAGCGCCACCGTCGCCGGCGCGGCGGGGTCCGACGGCACGCGGGCGCGCAGGGCGGAGGCCAGTTCGTTCGCCTGTGCGTCGAGTTCGGCATAGGTGAGGGTGGATGCGCCGTCGGTGACGGCCGGGGCGTCGGGCGTACGGGCCGCCTGTCGGGCGAAGCCCTCGGCGACGGTGGTGAAGCCGGGTTCCAGGACGGAGCCCTTGCCGGTGTCGGGCAGGGACCGGCGGTAGGGGGCTACCAGGTCGCGCAGGGTGACGTCGGCGTCCGTGGTCAGGTGGTCGAGGGCGTGGCGGAAGAGCCGGGCCGCGGCCTCCGCGCGCTCGGCGCCGATGTCGTCCCGGTACTCCCACAGGCAGTCGAAGCCGGACTCGTGCTCGACGACGGACAGGGTCAGGGCGCACTTGGCGCCGAGCGGTTCGGGCCACTCCGCTCGGGTCCGGCAGCCGTCCAGGCGCAGCGTGGAGAACTCGGTGTTCTCCAGGACGAACAGGTAGTCGAACAGCGGGGAGCGCTCGCGGAGCGCCGGGGCCGCGAGGACGTCGGCGAGGGCGACCTCCTGTCCGGCCAGGACGGTGCGCACGGCGTCGGCGTGCTCGGTGAGGTGATCCGCCAGTGAGTCGTGCGGGCGTACGGCGAGGTCGAGCAGGACGGTGTTCGCGAACATGCCGACGGTGTCCGCGAATTCGGGTCGGGGCCGGTTCGCCACGGGGGCGGCGATCAGGGGCCGGTTCTGCCCGGTCACTCCGTACACGCTCGCGGTGAACGCGGACACCAGGAGCTGGAACCTGGTCAGGCCGAGTTCCGCGGCGCGGCGGTCCAACGCGGTGCGGCGGACCAGGTCGAGGGAGGTGCGCAGCAGCCTCGCCCGGGGGCGGTCTGTGCTGTCGGGCGCCGGCAGGGCGGGTGACGGTTCGGCTTCGCGGCCGTAGTGGGACAGCAGGCGCGCGCGGTGGCGCTCGTAGGGCGGGCTGGTGTGCCAGGTCCCTTGCCAGCGGGCGAAGTCGAGGGGCGTGACGGCGGGCACAGGGGTCCGGTCCGCGCCGGTGTAGGCGTCGGTGAGGTCGCGGAAGAGAAGGTTGAGGGACCAGCCGTCCACGGCGACGTGGTGCAGGTGGAGCAGGAGGAGTCCGCCGTCGGGCCGCTCCGTCCAGGCGGCCCGCAGCATCCGGGGGTCGGTGAGGTCGAAGCGGTGTCCGAAGAATCGGTCCGCGGTGTCCTGCCACCGCTCGCCCGATCGCACTTCCAGCCGCTGCCAGGGGTCGTAAGGGTCCTCGGTCCGCTGGAGCAGACCGTTCGGGGTGGGCACCAGGCGGATGCGCAGGGCGGGATGGCGCTCGACCAGCGTGCGGACAGCGCGGTACAGCGCCTGCGGGTCGACGGCTCCCTCGACGTGGAAGACGAGAGGTACGTCGTAGGAGCGGTCCTCGGGGTCGCGCTGGTGCAGGAGCCAGAGGCGTTCCTGCTCGCCGGTGGCCGGTGCGGTCGGGCCGTCGAGCGCGACCGGTACGGGCGGGTGCTCGCCCGCGGCGGAGTCCGGGGCGTGGACGGCGTCCGCGAGGGCGGCGAAGTCGGCCCGCAGCACGCTCTCCTGTGGCAGGTCGACGCCGAAGCGATCGAGGATCTCGAAGCGGAACCGCAGCGCCTTCAGGGAGTCGCCACCACTCGGTATCCAGCGATCGCCGGGACGCAGGCCGGCGACGGCGAGGATCTCCTCGGCGATGTCCAGCACGGGCCGCTGCTCGGCGCTGACCTCCACCTCGTCCTCGTGGCCGCCGCGCCACGGCGTGCCGGCGTCACGCAGCAGGGCCGCCTGGTCGACCTTGCCGTTGGCGGTCAGGGGGAGTTCGTCGACGCGGTAGGTGTGGTGCGGGCGCATGTAGGTCGGCAGTGCGGCCGCGAGGTGACGTTCGTAGGTGTCGAACGGAAGGTCGTCGCCGAGGACGACGAAGGCCAGCAGCTCGTTGTGGTCCGCCGCGTCGCGCCGGGTGCACACGTGGGCCCGGCGGACGGCAGGGTGGGCCAGGAGCTGCCGTTCGACCTCGCCGGGTTCGATACGGAACCCGCGTACCTTGACCTGCCGGTCGGCCCGCCCGACGTAGGTCAGGCGGCCCTCGGCGTCCTGGCGGACCAGGTCACCGGTGCGGTACCAGCGGCTCGGGCGGCCGCTCACGTCAGGCAGTTCGACGAAGCTCCGCGCGGTCTGCTCGGGGAGGTTCCGGTAGCCGCGCGCCAACGCCGGTCCGGACAGCAGCAGTTCGGCCACCTCGCCCGGCTCGGCGGTGTGCCCGTCCTCGGTGCGCGTCAGCAGGCCGGTGCCCGACAGCGCGGTGCCGATGGGGATCGTGTCGCCGGCGAAGTCCCGTGGGATCGGGTGGTACAGGGCGAACGTGGTCGCCTCCGTCGGCCCGTACACGTTGTGCAGAACGGTGTGGGAGGCGGGGTTGGCGTCGTACCAGCGGCGTATCAGGGGGGCGTTGAGCTGTTCGCCGCCGACGAGGACCTGGCCGACGTCGGCGAAGCAGTCGGGCACCTTCTCGACGACCGCGTTGAACAGGGCGACCGTGATGAACATCGTGTCGATACGGCGTTCGCGCAGTACGGCGGCGAGCCGGTGCGGGCTGTGCACCTGGGTGTCGTCGAGCACGACGCAGGAGCCGCCGGTCAGCAGCGGGGCCCACACCTCGAAGCTGAGAGCGTCGAAGGCGGGGTTGGAGAGGCAGGCGTAGCGGGCGCCGGGCCGCAGCTCGACGTAGCCGGGGCGGCCCAGACGCAGGACGCCCGCGTCGGTGACCTCGACGCCCTTGGGGCGGCCGGTGCTGCCGGAGGTGTAGAAGACGAAGCCCGTGCCGGTGTCGCCGTCGGAGGCCGGAGCGTCCCCGGCCGGGCCGATCCGGTCGGCCGGCTCCTCCGGTCTCAGAAGCAGCTCGGCGGCCACCTCGTCCGGGGTGCGCGGGTCGTCGCGGACGACGACGACGGCGTCGGAGTCCACCAGGATGTGTCGCTGCCGTTCGGGCGGACTGAGCCGGTCCAGGGGTACGACGGTGGCTCCGGCGCGGCGGATGCCGAGCAGGACACAGATCAGCCGCCAGGAACGGGGCAGGCCGACGGCGACTGCGTGGCCGGGGCGCACTCCGCTCGCGCGCAGGCGATCGGCCACCCGCCCGCTGAGCAGGTCGAGTTCGGCGTAGTCGAGGGTCCGGGCGCCGTCCTCGACGGCCACCGCGGAGGGCGTCCGGCGGGCCTGGGCCAGGACGGCGTCGGCGAGCGGGCTGAGGGAGACCGGGGGGATCATCATGCTTCCCGTATCGAGGCTGCGACGACGTGGGCGGCGGCCGGCGTGGCCGGTTCGGGTTCGTGGTGCGCCAGTTCGGCGGCGAGCAGGGCACCGACGCGGGCGGCCTCGCCGCCCTCCAGGATCTCCCAGTGGTCGCATTCCAACGTCTCCACCCGGAACTCCCCTTCCGCGCGCCGCCGCCAGAAGTCGCGGACCTCGCTGTGGAAGGGCGTGTCGGTGCCACCGGGAACGGCCTGGACAAGGATGAGCCGGGCCGGGGAGACGGCGGGGAGATGGTCCCGCGCGGTGAGCCGGTTGTGGTTGTAGAGGCGGAAATAGCGTTCGACCTGTGCGTCGTCGATGCCGGGATACATCCCGTTGAACCTCACGAGCTTGTCGCGGAACTCGGCCGCGTCGACGGCAGTGATCGCCATCCGGGCGGAGGCGTCGTCGGTGGCCTGGGTGTCGAGCAGGACGACGCTCACGTCGTGCCGGCCGGCCAGGCTCAGGACGCGCCCCATCTCGTGGGCGACCAGACCGCCGTAGGAGAGCCCGGTGAGGACGAGGGGGCCCTCGCCGAGGGGTTCGAGGAGACGGACGTACGCCTCGGCCATGGCCTCCACGGTGGGCAGGACGTCCTCTCCGGGGTTCACGCCCGGCGACTGGATGCCGTACAGCCCGGCCTGTTCAGGCAGGAAGGCGGCCAGGGGCAAATAGCAGAAGGCGGTGCCGCCGGCGGGGTGGACGCAGACCACCCGGGGGCCCGTGCCCCGGCGGAACTCGATGAGGCTGCCGGGCGCGCGGTGGATTCCGTCCTCGCGCAGCAGTGCGCTGAGCGCCTCGATGGTGGGACACAACATGACCTCGGCGACCGGGAGTTGGCGGCCGAAGGTCTCGCCGACCTCGTGGGCCATCTTGATGGCCGCGAGGGAAGTGCCGCCGATGTCGAAGAAGTTGTCGCTCACGCCGATGTCGGGGTGCAGCAGGACGCGCTGCCAGATGCGGTACAGGGCGTGTTCGACGTGGTCCCGGGGGCTGGCCGTGTTGACCTGGGTGGAGCTCCGCTCCCGCACGAGCCGCAGCAGCTCCCCCCGGTCGACCTTGCCGCTGTGGTTGAGCGGGAGGGACTCCAGGCCGAGGACGACGGCGGGGATCATGTAGTCGGGCAGCCGGCGGGCGAGTACGGTGCGCCAGTCGTCGGCGGTGCGGTCCGGCGCTGTCCCCCTGCCCACCCCGGCCACCAGCCGGGGCTGTCCGGCCGCGTCACGGTCGACGAGGACGACGGCTTCACGGACGCCGGGCAGTGCCATGAACGCCGCCTCGACCTCGGCGGGTTCGATCCGGAAGCCGCGCAGTTTCACCTGGTCGTCGGCGCGGCCCGCGTAGTGGGCCTGGCCGTCCTGCCCCCAGCGGGCGAGATCTCCGGTGCGGTAGACACGTGCGCCGGGCACGAACGGGTCCGGCAGGAAGCGTTCCTTGGTGAGGTCGGGCCGGTTGAGGTAGCCACGGGCCAGGGACGCCCCGCCGAGGTACACCTCTCCCACCACTCCGGGCGGGACGGGCCGCATACGGCCGTCGAGTATGTAGAACCGGGTACCGGGCAGGGGGCGCCCGATGGGACAGGGCCGGTCCAGCGGGCGGGGATCGTAGTAGGCCGTGCTGTACAGGGTGGCCTCGGTGGGGCCGTAGCCGAAGCAGATCCGCAGGCCGGGCAGGTACTGCGTCATACGGTGCAGGGCCGCTTCGGTCAGGGACTCGACTCCGGTCAGCAGCTTGCGCAGTGGCAGGTCACGCAGCCGCTCGGCGGGATCCTCGTCGATCCACTTGACGTAGGCGGGCGGCAGGAACGCCTGGGTCACCCCGTGCTCGCGCATCCACGCCAGCAGGGCGTCCGGGTCGCCGCGCAGTTCCTCGGGAACGATGTGCAGGACACCACCGGTGGTCAGGGGCAGCAGCAGTTCGTGGATCGAGGCGTCGAAGCCGATGCTGGACCAGGCCGAGCCGGCCTCACCCGGGGCGGTACCCATCCGTTCGTGCCAGGCCGCGAAGAGGTTGAGGACGCTGCGGTGCTCGACGGCGACGCCCTTGGGCCGTCCCGTGGACCCTGATGTGAAGATCACGTACGCCGTCCGGTCCGGGCCACGGCCCTCGTCGGCCGGAGGCTGTTCACCCGTCGCGCCTTCGGCCTCCACGGTGCGCAGGTCGAGCCAGTCCCCGGGACGGTCCCCGACGCCGTGGTCGCTCAGCACTACGGGACACACGGCGTCCTCGACCATGGCGGCGAGGCGTTCCTGCGGCTGCCCGGGGTCGAGCGGGAGGTAGACGGCACCCGCCTTGAGGATGCCCAGGATGCCGACGGCCAGGTCGCCGGTGCGGCGCGCGTGCAGCCCCACGACGTCGCCGGGACGCACCGAGCGGGCGACGAGGGCGTGCGCGAGCCGGTTGGCACGGCGCTCGAGCGTGGCGTAGTCGAGCGTCTGGTCCCGGTCGACGACCGCGGTCCGTGTGGGATGTTCGCGGGCCCGCGCCTCGAAGAGGGAGGCGACGCCGTCGGCTGTGCGCAGAGCGGTCGCGGTGGGGTCGGGCGCGGTGGGATGCGGCCCGGTCGAGTGGGCCGCGGTCGAGTGGGCCGCGGTCGGGTCGGTCGCGGTCGGCTGGGCCGCGGTCCGGTCCGGCGCGGTCAGGCCGGTCGCGGTCGGCTGGGCCGCGGTCCGGTCCGGCGCGGTCAGGCCGGTCGCGGTCGGCTGGGCCGCCACCGCCTCTGTCGCGTCGCCCTGGCGGATCAGCCGCAGGCGTTCGTCCGGGTCCATCAGCTCCAGGGCCCGGATGTCACGGTCCTGATGCCGGGCCAGGTCGGTGAGCAGGTGGCGCAGATGGGCCGCCCAGCGTCGGGCGGTGGCGTGGTCGACGAGGGCGGTCGCGTAGTCCAGGTGTCCGGTGATCCGCCCGTGCGACTCGGTCGCCGACAGGGCGAGGTCGAATTTGGCCGGAGCGTGGGCGATCGGGAGCGGCTCGGCCTCGATCCCGGGCAGGCGCAGCAGGTCACGCCGGTCCGGCACCCACGCCAGCATGGTCTGGAACAACGGGGTGTGGGAGGCGCTGCGGGGAGGGTTCACCGCCTCGACGATGCGCTCGAAGGGCAGGTCCTGGTGGGCGAGAGCCTCCCGGACGACGGATCGGGTGCGGGTCAGCGCCTCGGACGCGGTGGGTGAACCGGACAGATCGATGCGCAACGGAAGTGAGTTGACGAGGAACCCGATGAGATCGGCGGCTCCGGGCCCGCGTCGGCCCGTGACCGGGCTTCCGACAACGATGTCCTCCTGGCCGGACAGCCGCGACATCAGAATGGCCCAGCCGGTCAGGACGGCCACGAACAGGGTCGCGCCGTGCTCTCGCGCCAGGCTCCGGAGTGCGGCCGTGACGTCAGCGTCGAGGTCCCACTCGACCCGCCCGCCGCGGTAGTCCTGCTCGGCCGGGCGCGGGCCGTGCGCGGGCAGTTCCAGTACGGGCGGCGCGTCACACAGCGCCCGCTTCCAGTAGTCCTCCTGGGCGGCGAGAGCACCGCCGAGGACGGCCTCACGCTGGGCGTGCGCGTGATCGGCGTACTGCACCGCAAGTTCGGGCAGCGGCTCCCGGCCGCCGTCGAGCGACGCCTCGTACAGGGTCGCCAGTTCCCTCATCATCACGTTCATCGACGCGCCGTCGTAGATGCTGTGGTGGAACGTCAGGAGCAGCACGTGACGCTCGCCGCCCAGGGCCAGCAGCCGCCCGCGGCCGAGCGGGCCGGCCTCCAGGTCGAACGCTCCCTCCGCCTCCTCCAACTGGCGGTACGCCACGCCTGCGTCGGGGTCGGCCTCCGTGGTGAGGTCCTCGAAGGCCAGGGCGAAGCCCGTACCCGGTGGGTCGATGTGCTGGTTCACGACGCCCGTATCGGCCATCAGCCGGGTCCGCAGCGATTCGTGGCGGTCGCTCAACGCGTCGAGCGCACCGGCCAGGGTGGGGCGATCGAGTGGGCCGGTGAGCGCGAAGGCGAGGGTCTCGTTGTACGCGGCGTTCGCGCCGCGGAGTTGGGCCAGGAACCACAGGCGTTGCTGGGCGAAGGACGCGGGCCGGACCGTGGAAGCGGGGGAAACGGGGCGTCGGGTGTGCTGCACCGGCAAGACCTGGCCTTCCTGTCGGGGTGGGAGCGGGGAGGAACTGGGGCGCAGTAAATGGCGGCATCCCAGCGGACACCGTTGAGCAGATAAATCCACACCGGATGCCGGGGGACATATTCCGAGGAAATTGGCGTCAATTCCCTCGTCACATCGTCGCGTTAGTCAGGCGGACTTATCGGGGGCCTGCACGACGCAGATTTGATCATCATTCACAGGCGGAGGGCATGTCAACACTTGACTTTGACCAGCAACTTCGCGTAGACGCGGCGTTCCGCGGAAGCCGCAGAAGGCACGGCTGCACGGTATAGAGAAATCCAGATCAGCACCGTCGGACCGCATTAAATGTCTGGAACTCACACCGCGCAGTCAGACAGTCCGAAGCCGTGCGAAGAATTCGCCCCGGTCACTAAAGCAACTCGCGATCGGCGCGCGGGCAGCCCGCCCGCCTGCCCGTTCGAACGGGCACGTCACCAAGAAGTTACAAGTGTGACTGTATCACTTGACACGTTTCGGTGGAGCGGACACCGGCGGAGGTCTCCCTCCCCCGACGCCCCGCCGGTGGCCGAACCGCCGACGACGGGGGCGGCGTCCGGCGCGCCCAGGCGGGGCTCCTGGGCACCCGATCCGTGGAACGCCGTCCGATCGCGGACCACGCCCCGCCGCCGACCACCGGTGGTGTTGCCTCGCTTCGACCGTGGCCGCATGAACGCCGTGCGGTCCGACCGGCCGATCGGACAGACTGGCGCGATGGATCAGATTCAGGAGACCGTGAAGCTCGTCGGCGGCGTACTGGGCCCAGAGGTCATCGGCACCTACCTCCACGGATCGTCCGTGCTCGGCGGCCTCAGGCCGGCCAGCGACGTGGATGTGCTGGTCGTCTCACGGCGGCGCATGGACGAGGAGGAACGGCGGGCGCTCCTCGGCGGACTGCTCGGGATCTCCGGCTCCCCGAACCAGGCCCGCCCGGTCGAGCTGACCGTGGTCGTCCAGTCCGAGATCCGGCCCTGGCGGTACCCTCCGACCGGCGACTTCCTGTACGGCGAGTGGCTACGCGCCGAGTACGAGGCCGGGGAGGTCCCGAAGCCCGAGCCGATGCCCGATCTGGCCCCGCTGATCACCATGGCGCTGGCCGGGAAGCATCCCCTGGACGGCCCGCCCTTGTCGCAGGTCCTCGATCCCGTCCCGCACGGCGACCTGATCCGGGCCGTGGTCGCAGGCATCCCCGGCCTGCTCGACACCCTGGACGGCGACACCCGCAACGTCCTGCTGACCTTCGCCCGCGTCTGGACCACGCTAGCCACCGGCCGGATCACCACGAAGGACGCGGCCGCCGACTGGGCCCTGGCCAGGCTCCCGCCCGAGCACCGCCCCCCTCTTGAACACGCCAGGCAGCTCTACCTCGACTGCCGCTATTCCGAGGAGAGCTGGAGCGACGAGTTGCGGGCGCGAGTGCGTCCACATGTGGACCGCGTACTCGCCGAGATCGACCGGTTGCGCACCTGAATTCAGGCGACGGACGGGACGCCGCCTGACGCCCTGATCGCCGGTCCAGGTTCGCGCCGGGCCCCTGTCCGTAGCGTCCCGCCGGTCACACGGCTCCATCGACCACGTGGACCCCGAGACCCAGGTCGAAGAGCTGGTCAGCCTCCGCATGATGGCGGCCGTCCGGCCCGGCCACCCCCTCACCGAAGGACCCCTGACCCCGGCCCGGCTCGCTGCCGCCCAGCACGTCGCGGTCAGCCGCCGCGGCCGGTTCAGCGGGCCCCTCGACACCGCCTTGGGCAAGCAGAGCCTCCACCGGCGGGTCAGCGTCGTCCTCGCCAGCCACCTGACCGCCATGACCCTCGCCGCCCGCGGCGACATCGTCTGTCTCGTACCTGCCGCACCCCCCGGCGCGGCCCTCTCGCCCCTCACCGACGACGCCACCGCCCTCGGCCTGCGCCTCCTCGACATCCCCCTGGCCCTGCCACCGCTGAAAATCGGCATGGCCTGGCACCCGAGACACGCAGCCGACGGGGCCCACCACTGGCTCCGCGACGCGATCCGCCGGACTGTTCGCGCACCCGGGATGCCGACGGCGTGATCCGACCGGCCAAGGCGACCTAAGGGCTGTCCCGTAATCCCTGGTGGATCAGCGCGCGGCGTCAGATGCGGTGCATCGCAAGGCAGAGGGTCGTCCGCATACTGGGCGTATGCGGGCGATCCGACAACGCGGCGAGGTGCCGTAGCTGTCGTCGTGCGCCCGCCGGGGATTACGGGACAGCCCTTAGGCGGAGTCCGGGCCGTACGCCGCGGCGATGTCCTTCGCTGCGGACCACCGGCTGTACGTGGGCGACTGCGGCCAACCGTCGGGCGAGTCCTGCCACTCCTCCTGCCGTCCGTACGGCAGCAGGTCGATCAGCGCGAAGGTGTGGCTCAGCTGTTCGGTGCCACGGCCGGTGGTGTGCCAGGTGCGATAGACGGTGTCGCCGTCGCGGAGGAACACGTTGACGGCGAATCCTTCACCGGGCGCCGCGCCCACGTCGGTGCCGAACGGGCTGTTCGCGGTGGAATACCAGGCCATCGTGTTCCCGACCCGGTGCTTGTAGGCGAGCGCCTCCTCGATCGGGCCCTGGGTGACGATGACGAAACGGGCGTCGTAGTTGTCCAGGAACTCCAGCCGGGTGAACTGCGCGGTGTACCCGGTGCAGCCGGAGCACTGCCACTCCTCGCCGGAGAACCACATGTGGTTGTAGACGATCAGCTGCTTCTTGCCCTCGAAGAGGTCGGCGAGCCGAACCGGTCCGTCCGCGCCGTCTAGGACGTACTCGGGCATCCTGACCATCGGCAGACGGCGGCGCTGGGCGGCGATCGCGTCGAGCTCCCGGGTCGCGGCCTTCTCCCGGGTACGTAGCTCGTCGAGCTCACGCTGCCAGGTGTCCGCGTCGACGACGGGCGGTAGTGCGTTGGTGTCCATGATCCCTCACTGATCGTGTGCACGGTCTGCGGTGTGAGGGTGTAGACCCCTCCCGACGCGCGAACTCATCGGCGTGGCCGTGGTCGGCTGTTCCCATCGGAGAATCCATAGCTCTGACATCGGCGCGAGGCCCGCCTCGTGTGGCGCACGTGCCGGTCCAGCACCACGGCACCAGGTCCTGGAGCTCGTCAAGAACCTCGTGGAGCCTCGGGCCGCCATGGAGGAAGTGGGCGCTGCATGGCGGTAACAGCGGCGGCGGCTCAGAGTTTGATGATCATCTTGCCGGTGTTGTCGCCGCGCAACACTCCGAGAAAGGCGTCCAGAGTGTTCTCGACTCCTTCGACGACCGTCTCGCGGTACTTGAGCTCTCCCGAGCGCACCCAGGCGCCGACCTCCTCGAAGAACCGGGGCTGTAGGTCGTAGTGGTCCCGGACCAGAAACCCCTCCATGCGGCCACGGGTCTGGATCAGCCGGACCAGGTTGCGCGGGCCCGGTGCGGGCTCGGTGTCGTTGTACGCGGAGATCATTCCGCAGATCGCGATGCGGCCCTTCAGGTTGAGCGAGCCCAGGGCGGCCTCGAGATGATCGCCGCCGACGTTGTCGAAGTACACGTCGATGCCGTCGGGGGCGGCGGCCCTCAACTGATCGGACACCGGGCCGTTCTTGTAGTTGAACGCCGCGTCGAAGCCGTACTCGTCCAGCAGCAGGGAGACCTTCTCGTCGGACCCGGCGGAGCCGATCACGCGTGCGGCGCCCTTGAGTCTGGCGATCTGCCCGACCTGGCTGCCGACCGCGCCGGCCGCACCGGACACGAAGACGATGTCGCCCTCCTGGAACGAGGCGGTGCGCAGCAGACACGCGTAGGCGGTGAGACCTGTCATGCCGAGCACTCCGAGATACGCGGGCAGGGGTGCGGCCCCGGGATCGACCTCGACGCACTGCTCGCCGTCGACGGCGGCGTACTCACGCCAGCCGCTGGAGTGCAGCACATGGTCGCCGACGGCGATGCCCTCGGCACGGGAGAAGACCACCTCGCCGACGGCGCCACCTTGCATGGGCTCGTTCAGTTCGAAGGGCGCCGAGTACGACTTGGCCGCGCTCATCCGCCCGCGCATGTACGGGTCCACGGAGAGGTACGCGTTGCGGACGAGTACCTGGCCCTCTCCGGGCTCGGGCAACTCGGCCTCGACGAGGGCGAAATCCTGGGGAACGGGCCAGCCCTCGGGGCGGCTGAGCAGATGCCACTCGCGACTGGTCACGGGGAAGGTGAATGTGTCGGACACGGATGCCCTCCTGGGCGCGGGATTGTCGGATTCTGCGACGGAGTGAGACCGGGCGGGGGCCTCGCGCGAACGGACCGCATCGGCCGTCGCTCAGGGCCACCTCCACGTCACGGACGTCGTGGGAATGGGCTGTCCCGCGTCGAGTTCGCCGTCGGGAACGACTTTGGTGAGGACGTCGTCGCCCAGGCGGAGGTCCTGTCCGGCGCCTGTGACGAGAAGCACGCGCGCCGCGCCGGCAGCCACGTCGTCCTCGGCCCGCTCCAGTACCTCCCGCATCTGGAAATCGATGCGATATTCGACGTTACGTAGGCAGGGTGGGACGGGCAACTCGACCGGACGCGTCCGCGCGAAAGCCGCTGCACAGCCCTGTCCGGGCGTCGTGAACGGCAGCAGGCACGCACGTCGTCGCCTCGACGGGCCAGGGACCGAATCCTGCACGAGGCCGTCAGACGTCAGTGCGCGTGGCGGGGTGCGGACCGGTGCCAGAGACGAGCTGCGCCAAGGCGCCGGTAGTGGCAACGCTTCAGCGCCCCTCAGCAGTGGCAACGCTTCGAGGCGCCCGCAGACCAAGGACCCCTGGACCTGGTGGGGCCATTCCCGACCGCATCCTCAGGGTCGTAGACCCGCCCGCCTCAGTGTGATCTCGGACAACGCGTCGATGACCTGCTGGTCTCCTCGGCGCCAGGCGTCGGCAAGGCCACCGGGAGGGGTGGGGATCGCGGCCAGAGCGCGCTGCGGGCCGGTGAGGGCGCGCAGAGCGAGCAGATCGGCGCCTCCGTCGGCGTCGAGCAGACGTCGGGTGGTGGCGCTGCGCCGGATCCAGCGCAGGCGCGGGGGGAGCCACAACAGCAGCACGAAGGCCACCGGGAGGACGATCAGGGCGACCGCGGTCAAGGTGGCGACCTGGCCCACGGTGTCCTGCAGCGACTGTCCGGCATCGGAGAGGCTGGTGCCGGCGTCGGCGGCGGACTTGAGCGGCTTCTTCAGGGAATCCCCGACGAACGGCACTTTCGCGGCCGCGTCGCCGGCGTCGCCGAGACCGTCGGCAAGGGTGTCGCCCGCACTTTGCGCCTTCCGTCCGGGCTCGGCCAGCAGCAGGATCACGTCACGAACGGCCAGGGCGAACTTCACCGCGGCCGCGATCAGGACGACGGCGATCAGGTCCGCGACCACCTGACGGGTCCGACGCGCTGAAGTCTGGGCATAAAGTCGCATTGACGCTCCTCTTCCGGCGATGACATCGATGGTGGACCGGCTTCAGCCAGGTGAGGTGTGGCGGTCGCGAGCGCGAGGCTCAGCCGACCCGCGACCGCGCGTGCGTCTCAAGGCGGATTCGAGGCACGAGTCGTCGCACCCGAGAGCCGGAGCGGTGGGCGGTCTCGCATCGGACACCGATTGACGGTCCCAGGAGTGCTCGGAAGGGCTCCTCGAATCATGGTGACATCCCGTCAACGTGGCAAGAAGCGCAACGACCGAGAGCGTAACCCGTCGGCGCCGAGCGAAAAATGATTCCGGATCACTTTCCGTGCTGGAAGCACGGAAAGCCGTGGCCACGACCGCGATCACGAACGGCCTCGCGCCGCGAGGTGGACCTCCACCCCCTGTGGAGGGGCCGAAGTCGGCGCTGCCGAACATCGGCCGCGCGAGCGACCACCGCGCGCTTCACCGCGCACCAGCACTCACCGCGCACCAGGACCCCGAAGCCGCGTCGGACAGTGTCCTCTACGGGCCGACCTGTCCGAGCCTCAGGTCGCGGTGGAGGAACCACGCCGTACCCGCGACGACCGCCCCGCAGACCGTGGGCACGAGGAGCCACGGAAGGCCCGTCCACACGGTGCACAGGCCCACGACGACGCAACTGGCACCCGTGACGAAGAGCAGCCACTTGCCGTATGGGTGCCAGGTGAAGAGTCCGAGGTCGCGCGGCCTGGCCAGTCGTATCGCACCGAACATCAGCGCCAGCGCCGCCACCAGCCCCACGAACGTGCCGACGGCGGCCGTCATCTGAAGTTCGTCGCGAGGCGTGTCGGCGGAATTCTGCCGGACGTCCCCCTCGGCGACCACCACGACCACGCCGCGCCAGACGGTACCGGTGACCCGGTCGCCTCGCTCGAGCCCGTCCAGCACCGGCCCCGGGTCGCCGAACGACACGACCATCCTCGAAAAGGGCTCGGGGCCGAGCAGGGTCGCCCGCATGTTCTTGCGCGCTTTCCGGGTGCCCTCCACTGTGAAGGAGACCTTGCGCAGGCAGTCCTCCGCACGTGGTACGACCGTGCGGGCGGAACACACGTCGGCCGCCTTGTACTCCCGGTACCGGGTGCGATCGGCAGGAAGCCAGGTGGCGAAGACGGCGTAGGAAGTCAGCGCTGCGGCAAGGGACAACATGATCAGCGCCGCACCCACGAGCCGGTTCCGGCCGGCCCTCGGCGAGTGCGGCGAATGTCCGTCGGCCCCCTGGCCAGTGCCGCTTCTCATCAGCTTCATCGCTCGTCTCCCCCGCCGCACCCACCGAAATCCGACGCACAAGTCTCATGCAGCCACGATCAATCAGGCAAGGAGAGCGACCGGCAGTCAGAAATCACTCGTCCCTGCCGTACCTGGGCAACGTGATCGTCGGCCCCTCTTCGGCGCCTGGCGCCGTAAGGCTCGTGCGGGTGGGACGAGAGTTCACGCAGAGGGCGTCTGCGGCAACGCGGCGGCTGCCTGAGCCGCCTGCGTCGTCACCTCGGCGGCAGCCCGCGCGGCCCGTCCGCTGACCCGCCACGTGACCATGCGCATCATGGCGGCCGGCGTCGGGGGGAAGACGCCCAACTGGCCGAGCATCGTGACGTCGTCGCGAACCGCCTCGTGCCCGATCACCTTTCCGTCACGCAGGTCGAGCACATGGATCTGCTCGAAGTCGATCTCCCGTCCCGTGGGAGGTACAACCTGGTCGACGGCACTGTCCTTGAAAAGGACGAAAGCACCGCTGTGGCGCCCTTGCATACGAAGCCGCACCCACACCTGATCGGCGTTGTGGATGGTTTCCACGAAGGGCAGCCGCAGACCGTCGAACGCGGACCTCATCCACGCACTCGACGCCAGAACGCCGGCCGGCCCGGAGATCCGGCAGGCCGGAGGCGCTACGGCTGCCTCGCGGTTACGAAACTCCTCGTGCACCACTTCAGCAGCCAGAGCGGGATCCCCTGTCTCGAGGACTCGGAAGAGTCCGACGGCAAGGTCCGTGGCGGTCATTCCCATGGTGTGCATGCCTTCCAGTCACTATTTGTCGCGTGCCCGCCGAATCCTAACTACTTGACGCGTCAAGTTCACATCGACAATCGGCGCTCTCCTGGACGTCACCTCGCCACCACGGCGGCACACCCGCCGAAAGCGCCGGACGGGCCACTCGACCTCCCCCGCCCCGCATCCGTCTGCGAGAGGCCTGCAACCTCCACCCCATCACGGGAGTCTTAGACACCGTTTCTTATGGCGTGATCGTTCGTTGAGCCGTGCATGACGGATCTGGTTGAGCGGCTGGTGCCGGATGAGTTGTGGGTGGTGTT